>JABSOM010000018.1 GCA_013215945.1 Campylobacteraceae bacterium | reverse complement strand
AAAGGTTCGATGTGAATAAAAGATAAAATTTCTTTTTAAAATAGTAAATACTTTATTAGATTTTAAGGTGGCAACTCATTAATATCTCTTAATGTTGTTTCTTTTTTTGCATCTGCATAAATAGTAATCAAATCTTTCGTAAGTTGACTTGCTTGCCGGTTAAAATAAATAGCTGCAACTTCTTGATTTGACCATTGTTCTTTTTCATTCAATTGGATTGGCATCAAGTTTTCAGGTGTTTCCTCCACATTTTCATTATTATTAAGCTTAGTGCTTAAATTTGTGGAATTAATTGCTGGAGTATAAGTATTAAAGCTAATATTTGATTGTGCAGATATTGTGGTCATAGTGCTATCCTTATTTGATAGTAATATGATAACTCGATTTAGTGTTCTTTTGGTGTCGAAACAAACAATATTTGAGGTATAATTTATATAATATTAAGGAGATTAAAATGAAGCTAACTATATATAGTATAATTGCATTACTTATACTAGGGTTCATTGGATATTTTCAAAATGAATATACTAGTTCCTTGGCTAATAAAAAAGTAAAACACCCCTACATTCAAAATATTAAAAAAACGTTTGGAATAGATTAAACGCTTCAATTATTTGTTAATTTACATTAAAGTATATGTAAAATTGTTTCTATAATTTTATATCTTCATAGTAATTACAAATTATTATTAGTTATAGCTTTAAGATTAGTGTTGCACTTTTTAACTTGAAGGGGAGAAATAAAATTAATTTTAGGCAAAAAAAAAGCTTCTAGATAAAAGAACCAAAGTTCAAATATCTAAAAGCTTTTAATGGCTCCGGCACCAGGATTCGAACCTGGGACCAAATGATTAACAGTCATCTACTCTACCACTGAGCTATGCCGGAATCGTTGTTCTTTGCTTAATTGGAGTCGAAGTATAGTAAAAACGCATTGTTTTGTCAAGGCTTTTTTGCTTAAATATTTAAATCTTTATGTTTTTTTACTCTTTGTATTTTGAAGCTTAATATTGGCTTTTAACTTGAGGAAAATAACTAGCATTTATGATTAATTATCACAAAGAATTTAATATTTTTTTAAGAAATTAAAAAAAGAAAGCCTAAACTTTCTTTTCTTGTTAATTTTTTGAAATTCGTTGACATTCACTTACAAAATGTTTTGCATGTTCAACAGGAACATCGGGTAAAATACCATGTCCTAAATTAAAGATATGTCGTTTACCTTGCATAACATTGTTTATTTTTTCAATACTCTTTGTTGTTTGTTCTTTAGAATATAATCTACAAGGCTCCATATTCCCTTGAAGCACATATTTATCTCCAAGTTTTTCTTTTGCAAGTTCCATTGGAGTTGACCAATCTACTCCGAAAACATCAAAATTACCCTCAATTCTATCAAGATACTGCCCTATTCCTTTTGGAAACATAATAATAGGAATATTAGGATATTTTTCTTTTAAATAATCCGATATTTCAATCATGTATTTCCAAGAAAATTCAAAATATTCATCTTCTTCCAATGCAGCTGCCCATGAATCAAATATTTGAACAACATCAATACCTGCTTCAATTTGTTTTTCCATATAATACTTAACCACTTGGGTTACTTTTGCTAATAATTTGTGCATAAGTTCAGGTTGAGTATAAAGAAGTTTTTTACATAAATTGTATGTTTTTGTTCCTTTACCTTCAATCATATACGTAACCAAAGTCCAAGGTGCTCCTGTAAATCCAATCAGAGCTTTATCAGGCGCTAATTCTTTTTGTATTAAAGAAATAGTTTCATACACATAAGTAAGTTTTTCAGCAGCTTCTTTTCCACCCAAAAGAGCATCTACATCTGCTTCATTTGTAATAGGGTCTTTAAATAAAGGACCTTCTCCTTTTACAAATTCTAAATGCATTCCCATTTCATGTGGAATGACTAAAATATCAGAAAATAAAATAGCTGCATCAACACCAACTATATCCATAGGTTGTAAAGTAACTTCACAGGCTTTTTTAGGATTATGGCATAAGTTTAAAAAATCTCCAGCTTCTGCTCTTACTTTTAAATACTGTGGTAAATAACGACCTGCTTGTCTCATCATCCAGACAGGAGAATAAGGAGTTTTTTTTCCCAAACACGCATCAACAAAAATTTTTGACATCAATAAACCTTTTATTAATTTTAGAAAATATCTTTTTTAAGATATTTTTTATAATAAATTCTACAAAAAAAAACAGCGCAAAAGCACTGTTTTTAATCAAGAATTATTTCTTTAGAAGAAAATCTATTTATTTTCTTCTAAGTCTATCCACTTTAAAGCAATTCGAATAGAATTAGTAGCAGCACCCACTCTTACTTGATCTGCCACATTAAAATAATGCAACATATTCTTAGCATATAAATCTTTTCTTAATCTTCCTACATAAGTAATATCAGTATCAGTAGAAATAATTGGCATAGGATATGCATTATTTTCTAAATCATCAATAACTTCAACATTAGGAAAACGCTCTAACGCTTCTCTTACTTCATCAATATTAACATCAACATCATCTTCAAAAGTAATAGTAATAGATTCACTGTGAGATCTTAATACTGGAACTCTTACACATGTTGCTGCAATAGCTATATCTTTGTGAAGAATTTTTTGTGTTTCATTAATCATTTTCATTTCTTCTTTTGTAAACGAATTATCCATAGCTACATCTACTTGAGGAATAACATTGTTTACAATTTGATGAACAAAAGCTTCTTTTTTACTTTCACCTAATTGGAAGTTTAATAAATCTTGCATTTGATGAAATAGTTCTTCCATCCCCGCTTTTCCAGCACCTGAAACAGCTTGATACGTAGATACATCTACTCTTTTAATACCATATAATTCATCCAAAGGTTTTAATGATAATACCATTTGAATGGTTGAACAATTTGGATTAGCAATAACCCCTGTGTTTTTCCACAATTCAATATCTTCTGGATTTACTTCAGGAACTACTAAAGGTGTATTTTCATCCATTCTAAAATGGCTTGTATTATCAATTACAACAGCTCCTGCTTCAACTGCATATTTAGCATATTTAGCAGAAATATTTCCACCAGCAGAAAAGAAAGCAATATCAACTTTATTTTCTTTAAAAGATGTTTCAGTTAATTCAATAACCGCATATTCTTTACTTTTATATTCTATATTTGTTCCAACACTTTTTGCACTTGCAAGAGGAACTATATTATCAACAGGAAAATTTAACTCATCCATTACTCTAAATAATTCTTCTCCAACTGCACCAGTTGCACCAACAACTGCTACATTATATTTTCTCATTATTCATTTTCTCCATTATTATCTTCTGTTTTTTCATTATTAGTAGTTTCTTCATTTGAATTTTCTTCGTTTACACTTTCATTGTTCGCTTCAGAATTTTCTTCGTTTTTAACTACTTCACCATTTTCATCTAAATTCTCGTCATCCAATTCTTTATCTTCTTTTGGACACTTAGCAATAGAAACAACCTTATCGCCTTTTTCAACACTAACAATAATAACACCAGATGTATTTCTTCCTGCTTTTCTAATACTTTGCATATCTACTCTAATCATCTTACCAATAGAAGTTAAAATCATTAAATCTTGTTCTTCATCTACAAGAACTTCTCCAATTACATTACCTGTTTTATTCGATAATTTCATTGATATAACACCAGAACCAGCTCTGTTTGTTTCTCTGTATTCAGAAACAATAGTTCGTTTCCCAATACCTTTTTCAGATACACATAATAATTCTTGTTCAGTATTTTCTATAACATCTGCATCAACAACATAATCATTGTCATGTTTGAATTTGATACCTCTTACCCCTCTTGTACTTCTACCTTGTTCTCTTGTTTTACTTATATCAAATCTAATACATTGACCCAAAGAAGTAAATACCATAAGGTTTTGTGATTCTGGTAAAGTGATTTTAGCAGTAACAATTTCATCACCCTCATCTAAAACAATAGCTCTTACACCATTTGATCTGATATTAGAGAATTCACTTAAAGATGTTCTTTTTACAATACCATTTCTAGTAAAGAATGCTAAAGATTTAGTTTCATCAAAATCAGTCGTAGGAATTATTTCCATTATTTTTTCGCCAGCTTTTAAGTTAATCAAGTTAACAACCGCTTTTCCTTTAGCAATTCTGCTACCTTCAGGAATTCTATATACTTTTAACCAGTATAATTGTCCAAGGTTTGTTACAAACATCAAGGTATCATGAGTATTAGAAACAAAGAATCTTTCAATAAAATCATCATCATGAGTAGTAACAGCAACTTTACCCTTACCACCTCTTCGTTGTTTTTCATACAATTTAATAGGCACTCTTTTAACATAACCATTATGTGTAATCGTAACAACCATTGGTTCATTTGGAATTAAATCTTCAATATCAATTTCTTCATATGAATCTTCAATATCTGTTAATCTAGGAGTAGAATACTTTTCTTTGATTTCAAGTAATTCTTCTGTAATTATTTCATTTAATCTGCTCTCAGATTTTAAAATTGATTCTAATTCTGCAATTATTGCCAATAATTCTTGATATTCAGCCTCTAGTTTATCTCTTTGAAGACCAGTTAATCTTCCTAATCTCATATCTAAAATAGCTTGAGATTGAATTGCAGATAAAGAAAATCTTTCTTGAAGTTTTTCTCTAGCATCTGCATCATTTGATGAACTTTTTACAATTTGAACTACTTCATCAATATTGTCTAAAGCGATTTTTAAACCTTCTAAAATATGTGCTCTTGCTTTTGCTTTTTCCAAATCAAAAATAGTTCTTCTAATAATTACTGTTTTTCTGTGCGATAAAAATACTGCTAATACTTCTGGTAATTTAAATACTTTTGGTTCTTTATTTAAAACCGCCAACATAATAATTCCAAAAGTAGTTTCTAAGGGTGTTGATTTGTAAAGATTGTTCATTAAAATTTCTGCCATTGCATCTTTTTTAAGTTCAATTACAACTCTAATACCATCTCTATCAGATTCATCTCTTACTTCAGAAATCCCTTCAATTACTTTGTCTTTTGCAAGATTTGCAATTTGTTCAATTAGTCTTGATTTATTTACTTGGTAAGGAAGTTCATCAATTACAATAACTTCTTTTCTACCTTTTGTTTCAATATGATGTTTTGCTCTTATTTTTACACGACCTCTTCCTGTATTATAAGCATCAATAATTCCACGTCGTCCAAAAATAGTTCCACCAGTAGGAAAATCTGGACCTTTTATAAATTCCATTAATTCATCAGCTGTAGCTTCTGGGTTTTCAATAGTATGTAAAATAGCATCTAATAATTCACCCAAGTTATGTGGTGGAATTTTTGTAGCCATTCCAACAGCAATACCTTCAGACCCGTTCATTAATAAAGTAGGCACACGTGTAGGAAAAACCGTAGGTTCTTTCAGCGTATCATCATAATTTGGATTAAAGTTAACCGTATCTTTATCCAAATCTTTTAAAATCTCTTCTGCAATTTTAGTAAAACGTGACTCTGTATATCTCATAGCAGCTGCATTATCACCATCTACAGAACCAAAGTTACCTTGACCATCAATTAAAGGCTCTCTCATAGAGAAACTCTGTGCCATTCTTACTAATGCATCATAAACTGAAGTATCTCCATGTGGATGGTACTTACCAATAACATCACCGACAATTCTTGCCGATTTTTTATAAGGAGCACGTGCAGTCATATTTAAATCATGCATAGCGTATAAAATTCTTCTATGAACAGGTTTTAATCCATCTCGTGCATCGGGAAGTGCACGCCCAATTATAACACTCATCGAATAATCTAAATATGAAGCTTTTACTGAATCTTCAATATTTATATCTATAATATCTTGACTATTAAAAAGATTTTCCATTAAATAATACCTTTTGTCTAAATTGTGATTATTTTAGCAAAATAGTGCTTAGGACTAGGTGTAATGGGCTTGTTTATTCATTAATAAATAAGATTTCATAGGATTTTTGAGCTTATTTTTTTTAAGCAATACTAAAAAGGTTTTTGTTGAAAGAAAAAAGAAGAAAGTTCTTCTTTTTTTAGATAGCTTAAGTCTTAATTTACTTTTTTATACGATAAAATCATAGAGAATATTTCATCTTTTAATTTAAGTTTTTCTTTTTTTAGGCCTTCTATTTTAAACTGATCAGCCAGTACTTTAACCGCTTCTATTATTTCTTCATCTAAGGCATTGTGTTTATTGAATAACTTCAAAAAATACTTATCTTCATTTTTCATAATACTTACAACTTCTCTGTGTTCATGAAACATAATTAATCCTTTATACTTAATTATATCCACCCTAAACTTATAAAATAAAGATAAAAATACTTTTTATTGATAGAAAATTTTGTTTTTATGTTCTATAGTCTGCGTTAATTTCAACGTATTTATATCCTAAATCACAGCCATAAGCAGTAAAAGATTCTTTTCCTTGTCCAATATCACAAGTGATTTTATACGTATCCAAAGCAAGAACATTTGTAGCTTTTTTTTCATTGATTTCATCAAAAAATATTTCACCACAAGAATATACCAAAATATCATTGTAATAAATTTTTAATGTTTCTTCATCACAAGTGATTCGGGAAGCTCCAATAGTAGAAGCAATACGACCAAAATTAGGATCTTCTCCAAAAAGAGCTGTTTTGACCAATAAAGAATTCGATAATGCTTTTGCAGCAAGCTGTGCTTCTTCAAAACTATAAGCATTAATAACTTCAAATGCAGCCATTTTTTTAGCCCCTTCTCCATCACTTACCATTAACATTGCCATATCATGCATAACCAAAGCAAGTGCTTCAAAAAATGCTTCTTTATTATATGAATTTGATTTTTGATTGCTTAATAATAAAACCGTATCATTCGTAGAGGTATCCCCATCAACAGAAATTGCATTAAAGCTATTAATACTTGCCTTTTTTAAAGCTTCACTCATATGCTCTTTAGGAACAGCAGCATCAGTACAAACAAAACACAACATAGTTGCAAGGTTAGGATTAATCATTCCAGCACCTTTAGCAATAGCTCCTATTTTAAAAGAAGAGCCATCTTCAAGTTTCACTTCATACATACAGTGCTTTGCATATGCATCAGTAGTCATAATAGCTTCACTTAATTTTTTTGAATTTTTACTGTTTAAATCAAAAGAGTTTGCTGCTTTTATGATTTTATCTTTTGGTAAACGAGAACCTATTACACCTGTTGAGCTCATAATTGGATTTATTAGATCATGTGTTAAAGAAGAAAAAATATCATTTATATCTTCTATCCCTTTTTTGCCAGTAAGGGCATTGGCATTTTTTGCATTAATTAATACAAAATTGCTTTTAAAACCTTTTTCATACAAAGCATAATGTTTTAAAGGTGCCGCTTGAAACTTATTATTGGTAAAAAGTGCTTCAACTTCACACAAAGTATCAGAATAAATAAAACCCATATCAAACGCATCATCTTTTTTTAAACCAGCATGAACTCCATCAAAATAAAAACCATCAATTTGGTCCATATATCCTTTTATTGGGAAAATACTAAACATTAAGAACATTCCTTTGGTTTATTTATATCATTAATTAAATGTTTCGCTTTAGCAATAGCTTTTTGGCTACCCACTAACAAAAGTTTACAATTGGCTTTTATAATTACATTTCCTCTTGGCATTTGAATAAACTTACCCTTAGCTTCCGTAATTCCAATTACAGAGACTTTCATTCTGTCTCTTAAATGAACATCTCTCAATTCATTGTTTACCAACCAAGAATTTTCATTTACAATTATTTGTTCCATATCTATAGGAGTATCTGGTCTGTATAAAAACTCATCCAATACATTTTCCATATCAGGTCGTATTGCCATAGCAGAAACTCTTTTTGCCATTAAAGAAGGAGGAGCAACTACTTTATCCGCTCCCAGTTTAATAAGTCGTACTTTGTCATTTTGTGTTTCTGCATTTGAGATAATTAACAAAGGACTACGTCCTAGTTCTTTTTCATATAAACGAACAGAAGCAATGATAGTAATATTGTCTGAAATATTTTTTGATAAAGAAATAGCACCTTTAGCAGAACTCAAGTGTGATTTTAAAAATGCAGATTCTTGATAAGGCTCGTCTTTAATATAATAAGGATATTTATTCTTTTTTGCAATTTCTTCCATGTCTTCTCTTGGATCAACTACAACAAAAGGAATATGGTTTATTCTAAATTGTTTAGCCAGTTGGGAGGTATATTCATTGTGATAAAAAATCACAAAGTGACGTCTAAGGCGTGCTATTTTATAAAGCATGTTTCGCTCCTTGTATAAATCAAATAATCGACCTTTAATAACAGAATCAATTAAAATGGCAGTAGAAAGTGTAAAAATTGCAAAACCAAAAATAATAAGTGTAATGGTAAATATTCTTCCTGCAGCAGAGATTGGAGCTATTTCTCCAAAACCAACGGTAGTAAAAGTAATTCCTGTTTGGTATATTGCATCTAGTATTTCAAAATCATCAATTATGATATAACCTAAGGTTCCAACCATCATTATAATTTGTACTAGTACTAGGGGTAATCGAAAAGGTTTTAGTTGTGAGTAAATTAAAGGGCTTAAATCATATTCTGGTTTGACTGATCTAATTTCCCATCGTAGGGCTTTTTTGAGTTTAATAAAAAATCTCATAGAGGCACTCTAAGCGCTTCTATGAATTCTTTTTAAGAGTTCTTAACTCTTTAGCACAAATTTTGATCTTTTTTGTAGTACCATCATCTAAAGTAACTCTTACAGTTCTTAAGTTAGGTAAAAATCTTCTTTTTGTTCTGTTTTTCGCGTGACTTACGTTGTTTCCAGCCATAGGGCTTTTTCCAGATATTGCGCATGTTCTTGACATAATAATTCCTTAAATCTAATATATTCGCGTATTGTACCTTATTTATCTTAAGCTTTAGTTAAATTAGGCCTTAGGAGCTAAGATACTTATTCTTTTTCAAAAAGAATTGTTTTTGCTTTTAATATTTGTTTTTTTTCTAGAAATTCTATTGAAGTTTTATGATTATTATTTTGGATAAACAACAGTTCTTCTTCACTGTTTAAGATAGCATCCATTTTAAAAGAAGTCGCAGCATCTGCTCCATTTGACAAGCTTGAAAAAACATCTAATATTTCACAGGTGCTTGAGATTTTGCAAACAAATACTGCACATTTATGATACATAGCTTTTAATACATTTCTTGAAAATACCCTTAATGTTGTTGGCAATAAAAATATATCACTTGCAGCATATAAAAACCCCATGTTTTTATAATCTTCCAAAAACAAAACATTTTCAAGATATTGTTTTTTTCTGCTTATACTTTTTAATATTCTTATTTCTTCTTGGGAACCTTCAATTATTATTTGTTTATTCTTGTATTTCAAAGAAGCTGTAATGTCTAAAAAATCTTTTATACCATTCTTTTTAAAGTTTTTGGCAGTAAATAATATGATTTTGGCGCTGGGAGAAAAATTATAAGCTTTAGCTAATGTATTTTTGCATGATTCTTTGTCTAATGCACTTTCATTTATACTGGGATAAAGAACATCAATGTTTTTTTCATCAAAAGTAGCTAAGTGTTTTAATAATTCTTTTTTTAAGAATAAAGAAGAAACAATAACTTTTTTTGATGTATTTATATGTTTTATGCTGCTTTTATCAAAAACGCCATAATGAAAATAAACATCAGATTTTTTTATATCTTTTTTAATTAATTTATTCAAAAAACTTTTTGTTTTAATTTTTTCAATCTTTTCATCTTTTAATAAACTTTTTATTAATGATGTTTCATTTTTATAATCAATAAAAATCACTATTTTACTTTATGAAAAGCGTATATTGGACTTTGTGATATTTTCACATTTTCTTTTATTTCCTTGCCTAATTTATCATAAACAAGATCAAGTTCTTCAAGCTCAATATTTCTATCACTTGAAGACCAAATAATATCAAAACTCTTTTTATCTTTTTTGCAGGTTAACACATGTAAATCTTTTGAAACACTGTAGTTTTCAATACTTGCACCTTGCACAAAATGAAGCATAGTTTTATAAGCATCAAAAGCTATACGTTTTTTAAGGCCGTCTCTATTATCTACTAAGCCATAACCAGGGGCAATTAACTGGTGCCAATAAACACTTTGTACTTTTTTACTCCCTAATGCCAAAAAATAGTATCTGAGCATATAATTTGTATAATCTTCAAGGCTCACACACTCTTTTTCACTTGTAGGGGCGTAAGGTGCTGTATTTGATATAGGCCAGTTTGTTTCAGTAAGAAGGATATCACTTGATGATTTAAGACTTAATTTTCCCAAAGCATGTAAAAAACTAATTTTTTTACTCGTATCAAAAATGCTCATTTGCGTATTTTCTGGTTTTCCGCGTCTATCAACATATAACAAAGCACCTAACTTATCATACTTAACATCATGTTTATTAAATAAAGCACGGATAGTAAAATGAAATTCAAAATCAATTACAGAAGGGCCCACTAAAGAATAAGAAGAAAAATCTTCATCTCTTATATTTTGAACAACTTTATAAAATTCTAAATACTCTCCAATAGAAAAGAAACCCCACTTAGATCTATTAATAGCATTTCCAATTTGGAATTGTGTGATTAATCCTTTAAAAGCAGAGAAAATTAAAGTAATATCTTTTCGTAGTAAGACCTTGTCTTCAATATGTTCTCTGTCTTGTAAAATGCTTAATAAGATATTTTTGTTTTTAAACTTTTTTACAAAAGAAACATATTCATCTAAACGATGTATTTCACACAAAGGCATTCGTATTTGCAAGTTTTTACACTTCAATTCTTCTACTAAAGTTACTTGTTCTTCACCCTTATCTAAATTAACACAAAGAGCAAAAAAATCAGGAAATGTTTTTTGTTTAGATTTAAAAACAAAAGAAAAAAACAAAGCCAAAGGAAAAATAATAAGATTGTAAAAAATCAAAGGAATATAATCCTTAACATTCTTTTTACGCATACTTGTTTTATATTTTTTATCTCGCAGGGGATAAGGTTGATCGGAGTGTTTATCCCAAGGGAATTTTTCATTAATATTATTCATCATATCCTAACATTTTAAGTACATCATGTGCTTTTATTTCTTTCATACAATTGTGGTGTTTAAGAGGACAAACTCTTTTCATACAGGGAGAACAGGACAATTGTTTTGTAATTATTTCTCCTGTGGGATTATGCCACTGATTTGTCTCAGTGAATTTAGTAGGTCCAAAAATTGTAATTGTTTTTACTTTATAAGCAGCTGCTATGTGCATAGGCCCAGAATCATTTGTAATAAATAAATCTAAAGCTCCCACTTTTTTTATAAGCTCAGGAATAGTCGTTTTTCCTGCAAGATTATTATAGTTTTTAATTCCTGCTTCATCTAATAGTTTAGCAATATCACCAGCGATTTCTGTCTCCCCAGGGCCTCCAAAAATAACGATATCAAAGTCTTTTGCTAATCTAATAGCAATTTTTGCAAACTCTTGGGGATACCAACGTTTAGCAGAGCCATAAGTAGCACCTGGATTAAGACCCAAAGTTTCTTTAGGATATACAAACTTATCTTGATAAAGTTTTAAGTCACCTGTTTCATAAGATGATTGAATACTTAGGTTAATAAAATCGTTATAGCGAATAGTTTGATGTATTTCATTTTTACTTAATCGCTTATAAGAATACTTTTTAGAAGCACTTATAAAAAACAGTAAAAACTTTGAAGTAAAGGTACGTCTAAAAGAAATAGCCAAATCAAATTTAGGCAAGGACCTAGCTATTTTAATCAAATTAAAAAACCTATTCCCTACTTTTTTACTAGTATCAAGAAGCACTTCTTTAACATTAGGATGTTCTTTTAAAGCTGTAGTAGAAACAAAAGAACCAAAAAGTGTCAATTGCGCTTTTGGATACTTCTTAATAATACTTTCAATAGCAGGAGTTGTCATAATAGCATCCCCTAACCATGTAGGTATTTCAATAAATATTTTCATCTTAGAATCTTCTTTTATCATCATTCAATTTTATGAAAGTAAATTTTTTAAAGTATTTTCAATATTTAAATAATTTTTATTAGTATACTCTTTTGAAAGCATGAAGTTATGCTGTTGTTTTTCTTCGCTTATTGTAGCCCATCGTTTTGAACTTGCAAATAAAGAAGATCCAAAAAAAGAAAGTGTTTTAATATTCACAGCACCTGCTAAATGCATAGGACCAGTTGAAGTACTAACAAAAACTTCAAAGTTTGAAAGAAGTGCACAAAAATGCATTAAAGATAAAGAAGATTGATATAAAATCACATCCACCTTAATATTTTTGTGAATATATTCTAAAGAATCTAAATCATCTGGACCAAAAGTAAATACAATTCTTGTATTTTCTATTTTTGAAATGGATTGGGCAAGTCTAATATAATCATCGAAACTTAAGTTCCCATCGCTACTACCACCAAAACCAGGGTGAAAAGCTATAATTTTTTCTTCACTTTTTATGTTATATTCATTTTTAAATGTATTTAAAACGTCATCTTTTGTCTTTTTTTCAACATTTAGAAGAGGATAATCATATTTTAATTCTAAAGTATCGTCAAATTTTTTCAACAAATCTAAGTTGTATTCAAATTCTTTTTTTTCGACCTTAGACCTTTTTTGTTTTAACCTTTTATTAAAAAAGATTTGTGCTAATTTTGTAGCAGGAGAAATTCTTGTTTTAATACCAGCTTTAAATAATAAATATCCTAAAGAGCCATCTATAAAAGCAGAAATACTTATATCAATTTTTGCTTTTTTTATATCTTTTAGTGTTTTATGTAAATTATTAATATCATATAAAATTACTTCATCAATAAAAGAAATTTCTTTTGCAAAAGAATAATTGATTTTAGATACCAAAGCAAAGGTTTTAATATCTTTTTTTTGTGTTTTTAAAACCTTAAACATAGGTAAAGATAACATGAAATCGCCTATTTTGTCATGTCTTGTAACTAAAATATTCATTTTTTCAGCTCTTTATTCTTTTCATATAATTTTAAATATTTATAAAAATTTGTTGCCATATGAGAAAATGCGATTAGTAGACCTGGATAACCATCCAAAAATCCACGCTTGAAAATATAAGTTTTAATAAAAGAATATATACCATTCATAAAAGCTTTTAGAGGTGAAGATTTTTTTCTTCCAGCATTATCGTTTGCAAATAGTGTTGAGTACCTATCTGCTTTTATTATGAACTCACTTATACTGCTGTAACTGTAGTGCTCAATATTTCCGCTTAATTCCACTGTACTGAAATTTTCATCAATAATATTTTCATGCACTTGATTTTCATTAAAAGAAGTTTTACTTTTATTGTACAATCGTTTGATTTTTTGATTATTCCATCCCGAATATTTAATTTGAATATTTTTATAAAATGCCAAAAAATTTAATATATATACAGTATTGTTATTTAATTTTTTAGTTTTCAAGGTATTAATTAATTCCAAATCAACAACTTCATCACTATCTACAATCAAAATCCACTCATGTCTTGCATATGAGGCTGCTTTATTTTTGGTAGGTCCAAAACCAAAAAAATCACCTTCAATCAAAGTGGCATTTGAAAATTCTCTTACAATACCTTGGGTTCCATCATCTGAGCCATTATCATATACAATGACATCATCAAAATCAGTAAGACTTTCAAGTGTCTTCTTAATTGTACGTACTGCATTCTTAACTATAATTACTGCTGATATATTCATTTTTTTCCTAAAAAGATTTTATAAATGCTTTACATTTGTACTTTAACATGTTTTTTACACTAAAGATATCTTTTTCATCTATTAAATTATCCCCATCAATACGGTAAATAATCTTCCTAATACCAGAAAAATCTTTTTGTATTGCATTTCCAATTCTAAATACATAAGGATAATACTTTAGTGTTTCTTTTGCAATGTCATCATTGAATTTTCCAAAAGGAAAGATAAAAGATTCTACTTTAATATTCAATTTATTCTCCAAGAGTTCTTTTGATAAAAGTAATTCTTCTTTTAAATTGACATTTTCATCCAATAAGTTTTTATGAGAATGTGAATGTGAAGCCATTTGCACCAATCCACTTTTCTGCATTTCTTCTAATTCCTTATAGGTACAAAACGTTGCATCTTTGTAATGTAAAAACAAATCGTTGTGCTCATATTTTAAACGTTTTTCTTTTTCTTCTTGGGTATCATCCAAAATATACTTTGTTGGAACACCCAATAAAGCTTTTAAATTATACTTTTTTAACAAAGGGAATACATAATAATAAAAATCTGCATAAGCATCATCAAATGTCAAACAAATGCTATTTTTTTGAATTGTATCTAGAGGAAAAGCACTTTTATAGTTTTCTGAAATATACTTTAGATGCTTATCAAAGACGTCAAGTTTATTACTGCACCTATCACTATTAATATGGTGATACATAATACTAATCAACACTTTGAACCCTTATATCTCTTTTTTTATTTGGATTATAGCTAATTATTGCTAATTCTTAGTTTTAAAAAATACTTCTATCTATGAATTTACCTTATATTAATATGTTTTAAATATAATTTTATTCAATAAGAAAAAAAGGATTTAATGTGGAAAAAAGGATAATGCAATTTTGTTTATCCCCCAATTTAGGTGGACTAGAACTCTATTTCTATAGACTCTCTAAATACTTAAACTCAAAAACAAAAGTCACTATGATAGTTAACAAAAAAAGCGATATTATTGATAGACTAACTAGTAGTAATATTGAATATTATGATTTTGAAAGAAAATCAACATTGGGTGTACTATTTAAAGCAAAAAAAATTGCAAAAATTATTGATAACAATAAAATTGATATTATTCATATACATTGGACAAAAGACATCCCTTTAGCCGTACTATCAAGATTATTATCAAAAAGAAAACCCAAGTTAGTTCAAACACGGCACATGGCAATGACACGCTTTAAAAATGATTTTTATCATAAGTTTCTCTACAAAAATATTGATACAATCATTGCTGTAACAGATGAAGTAAAAGATCAAATTTCTAAGTACATTACCAATGAATTTAGACCAAAGACAATACGTTCGTATATTGGTGCTGAAAAGATAAATAAAATCGACTTAGAAAAACACAGTGAATTGTCCAAAAAATATATTATCGAAAACAATTTTACGATAGGTATTTTTGGCAGAATTGAAAAAGAAAAGGGACAATACCTTTTAATTGAAGCCATAGAAAAGCTAAGAGCAAATAAGCTTAATATTAAAGTATTAATTGTTGGACATGCAATGAGCGAAGAATATTTAAACGAATTAAAAGAATATATTAAAAAATTTGAACTTCAAGATAAAATTGTTTTTACTGGTTTTACCAATGAAGTTCAAAACATTATGCAAATTTGCGATTTAGTTGTTCTTGCCACAAATAAAGAAACTTTTGGTTTAGTTTTAATAGAAGCTATGCAAGCAGGTATTGCAGTTTTAGCAAGTAATAAAGGTGGACCTACTGAAATAATAGACGATAAAGTAGATGGTTTACTTTTCAAAAGTATGGATATTGAGGATTTAACAGCCAAAATAAATTATTTATATAACAACAAAAATGAAAAAAATATTTTAGCAAAACAAGGTCAAAAAAAAGCAGAAGAAAAATTTAACGATTTAGTACAATTTGCAGAAATATACAAAATACTGGAGAAAATATAAGTGAAAGTAAGTATTATCATCGCAGTTTATAAAGATATTGAAGCATTAAGTTTAATATTAAAAAGTTTGGAAAAACAATCATATACAAATTTTGAAGTAATTATTGCAGAAGATAATAATGATTCTAGAATGGTTTCCTTTATATCCACAGTTAAAAGCTTAGAAATAAAACATACGTATCAAAAAGACAATGGTGTTCAAAAATCAAAATCACAAAATAATGCAATTAAAATTGCCGCAGGCGATTACTTGATTTTTATTGATGGGGATTGTATTTTATATAAAGATTTTATCAGAAATCATGTCTTACTTTCAAGCCAAAAGCTTATTATATCAGGTAGAAGAGTTAATTTAGGCCCAAAATATTCAACTCTACTTAGAAAAGAATCTTTAAGTTCATGCGAATTAGAAAATATTTTTGTAAAAAAATACTTTGATATTGCAAAAGATGCTAAGAGTGAAAAACATACAGAGCAAGGTTTTTTAATTAAACCTTTTGGTTTAATTCACAAAATATTAGACTATAGAAAAAAAGAACTTTCTTTACTTGGTTGTAATTTTTCATGTTATAAAGATGCAATGTTTGAAATTAATGGTTTTGATGAAGGATTAGGGAATTCGGCATTTGCAGGAGACACGGACATAGAATGGAGATTTAAAGGAAAAGGATATAAAACAAGATCATCTAAATATATAACAAATCAATTTCATTTATATCATAAACGTAAAATAGAAGATTATGAAAGAGGAATAACAAAAGATATGGAGAATAATCAAAAAAATAATATTTTTAAATGCAAAAAAGGATTAATTAATTTTAGTTAATCCACGACAGGAACACCTCTAAGTCTTTTTTTCATATTAATTTTATCTTTATGCTTCTGAGAATAATATATTGCTTTTCTAATTGCTTCTACTTTATCAATCTTTGCTATTTTTGCATATTCTTCAACAATTATTTTTAAATCTTTATCTTTTGCCCATAACTTTGAAAAGTTTTTCATTCTCATATCTATACTTAAAGAATAAAAAGACATTCTATTTATATCTACAATTTTAAAAAGAAAAGTATTCGTAATTTTTTTAATTAGTATATTTCCTGGAGAATAATCATTATGTAAAATTTGATTTTCGTGTAAATTAAAAGTGAACTTTGCAAACTCTTTAAATAAAAGATCTTTATCTGCTACATTATCTTTTGTTAAAGCATCTCTTATCGTAAAATTATAGTCAAAATATTCACTTATAAAATAACTGTCATGTATTAATCCATTCTTTCTAAATTCTACAAAAGCAATTGGTTCAGGAACAAATTTTATTATTTTAAGAGAGTTGATATATGATTTCTGAGCTTTTGATTTTTTTACAAAAGAGTATATTATCTTATTTGCAAGATTTGGTACTTTAAAGGATTTAACAACATACTTTTTCGAATTGTATTCTACAATTTTAATTTCATTTCTAGCTTTATGTATACTTGAATGGCTTTCAATAAAATATTTTTTTATATTTGTAACGAATGATGTGTAGTCTGAATTTATAATTTGTTTCATAATTTTAACTTTATAAGTAGATTAGTAGCAAACTTGAAGATATTTAATATTTAAAAAGTATTTCGCTAAAAAATTATTCTAACCTCTTAATGCTAAATTTACAATAAAACAAATACTCAAAATTAAAAGGATTGCCAATTTAAACTTTATATTTTTTCAAATACCACTCAATAGTTTTAATAATACCAGAATCAAAGTTCTCACTTGCTTTCCACCCAAGTTCATCTTCGATTTTTTTTGCATCAATCGCATATCGTCTATCATGTCCAGCTCTGTCTTTTACAAAGGTAATTAATTCTTTATACGATTTTCCATTTTTCTTTGCTACTTTGGAATCAAGTATAGAACAAATTTTATCTACAATTTGAAGATTTGTTCTTTCATTTCTTCCTCCAATATTATATGTGTGGGAGGAAATACCTTTGTGATACACCAAATCAATTCCAATACAATGATCAAGTACATATAACCAATCTCTGATATTTTTACCATCTCCATAAATAGGAATGGCTTCATTATTTAAAGCTTTTCTTATTATTGTAGGAATTAATTTTTCATCATGTTGTTTTGGGCCATAATTATTTGAACAGTTTGTAATAACTGCATTTAATCCAAAGGTTTCACTATACGCTCTTATTATCATATCAGAACTTGCTTTTGAAGCTGAGTATGGTGAATTTGGAGAATAAGGCGTAGATTCAGTAAATAAATCTGTTTCATTTAATGTTCCATAAACTTCATCTGTTGAGATATGATGGAATCTACAATTATTGTAATCGTCTTTATACTCAAAAGGGTTATTCATCCAATAATTTTTTGCGACATCAACAAGAGTATATGTGCCATTTACATTGGTTTCGATAAATACTCCTGGGTCTTTAATAGAATTATCTACATGGGATTCTGCTGCAAAGTGAATCACACCTTGAATATTGTATTCAGAAAATATAAATTCAACTAATTCTCTGTTACAGATATCACCTTTAATAAATTTATATCGGGGATTAGTTTCACATTTTATAAGATTTACTATATTTCCAGCATAGGTTAATAAATCTAAATTAATTAAATTATACTCTGGATATTTTTCTAAAAAATATGGTACAAAGTTTGAACCTATAAAACCAGCTGTTCCTGTTAATAAAATATTTCTTTTGTTTTCTAACATTATTTTCTTTCTCCTAAAACTTTTAAGCATCTAGATAATGAGTCTTTCCAAAAAGGAATGCTAATATTAAATTCTTTTTTTATTTTTGATTTATTTAATAATGAATAATGAGGTCGATTGGCTGGAGTTGGATATTCATAGGATTCAATAGGATTAATTTTACATGTAATCTTAGCCATCTGCATAATCTCTTTTGAGAAGTCATACCAAGACAAAACTCCTTCATTTGTATAATTATATATTTCTATCTTTTTATTTTTAATATTAGGTAATATATCTAAAATAGCTTTTGCTAAGTCATATGCATAAGTTGGAGTTCCTATTTGATCAAATATAACACCTAGTTCATCTTTTAATTTACCAAGTTTTAACATTGTTTTAACAAAATTATTACCAAATGATGAATAAACCCAAGAAGTTCTAATAATAATAGAATTTTCTGGATTTATTTTTATCATTTCAATTTCACCTTCAAGTTTTGTTTTACCATAAACTGATTTGGGATTAGTTTGATTTTCTTCCGTATATGGTTTGAAGTTTTTACCATCGAATACATAATCAGTTGAAATATGAATTAATTTAATATTATTCTCTTTTGAAAGTTTTGCTAGTTTTTTAACAGCTTTTCTATTAATTTCATCCGCTAATTCTTCATCTTCTTCTGCTTTATCGACTGCTGTGTAAGCAGCACAATTAATAATCACATTAATGCTACACTTATTTATAAAAGATTGAATATTTTCTTCAATAGAGATATCTAAATCTTTTTTTGTTGTAAAAAAAAAATTATATGGATATTCTAATGATAATTTTTTAAGCTCACTTCCAACTTGTCCACTTGTTCCAGTTACTAATACATTTAAAGCTTTAGGCATAATAATCTACTTTATAATCAAAAACATCTTTGCCATCAACATCTTTTAAATTTTTTTGAACTTTATCTTTTTCTGATAACTTTAAATCTTTTATATCAATTTTCCAATCAATCTTTAAATCTTTATCATCAAAGGCAATTCCTCTATCGCACTGGGGTGAATAATAATTATCAACTTTATATGCAAACACAGTATCGTCTTCAAGTACCAAAAAACCATGGGCAAAACCACGAGGAACAAGTAATTGTTTTTTATTACTTGCTGATAATTCTACTGCTATATGAGTACCATATGTTGGAGAGTTTTTTCTAATATCTACTGCTACATCTAAAACTCTACCTTGAATTACACGTACAAGTTTAGTTTGTGCATGAGGAGCTAACTGGTAATGTAAACCTCGAAGAACTCCTTTTGAAGATTTTGATTCATTGTCTTGACAAAAGTTAATATTGTAGCCCAAGAAGTCATCTAATTTATCCTGTCTAAAAGTTTCTACAAAATATCCTCTATCATCACCGTGAACTTGAGGTTCAATAATTATTACATCTTTTATATCTGTTCTTATAAAATTCATTTTATATCTTTTTATTTATTTGCAATATTAAATAAATATTGCCCATATTCATTTTTCATTAAGGGTTTTGATAACTCTAATAACTTTTCCTTTGAAATATAAGCCATTTCATAGGCAATTTCTTCTAAACATGCAACTTTTAGCCCTTGTCTCTTTTCTATTGTTTGAATAAACATTGAAGCTTCTAATAAAGATTCATGTGTACCTGTATCAAGCCAAGCATACCCTCTTCCCATTAATTCTACTTTTAATCTCTCTTCTTTCAAATAATCTTGATTCAATGTAGTAATTTCTAATTCTCCTCGGTGTGAGGGTTTTACTTCCTTGGCTTTATTAACCACATCATTTGGATAAAAGTATAAACCAACTACAGCATAATTAGAAGCTGGAACTTCTGGTTTTTCTTCAATAGAAATTACATTTCCATTTTTATCAAAAGAAGCAACTCCATATCGTTCTGGATCTTTTACATAATATCCAAATACTGTAGCTTTATTTTCATCTTTAATATTTTTTATTGACTGTGATAAAAGAGCAGTTAGGCCATGTCCATAAAAGATATTATCACCTAAAACTAAACATACATCATCATCTCCAATAAATTCTTCCCCTAGAATAAAAGCTTGAGCTAAGCCATCTGGACTTGGTTGAACTATATATTCAAAATTCATTCCAATATCTTTTCCATTTCCTAAAAGCTTTTCAAAGTTTGGTAAATCATCACGAGTAGAAATAATAAGTACTTCTTTAATTCCTGCTAACATTAAAACCGATAAGGGGTAATAAATCATTGGTTTATCATAAATTGGCAATAACTGTTTTGAGACACCTTTTGTTATTGGATAAAGCCTTGTTCCTGAGCCTCCGGCTAAAATTATCCCTTTCATTTCTTTTCCTTTTATTTCTAATTATCTAGTTTAAACTTGAAAACTTTTCTCTAATTTTTCTTGAGCAAGTATAATTCCAATAAACAAAGAAAATAAATTCATTGTAAATTGCAATCTTAAAAAATTATCCCCTAATAAGGAGAAAAGTAAAACAACTAATAAAAATATTTTGATGTTCCGTATTTCTAAATCTTTTATTTCTATTTTTGATAAATAATAAAAAATTATAATAAATAACAAAAAAGAAATAAGACCACCTGCAGCAGTTAATTCCAGAAACTCATTATGATATCCACCATTATACATAGCAGATGTGTCATTTACTTGCACAACTTTTTCTATTTCAATAATTCTTTTGTAATCCAAATCTAAATCAGCTATTCCTGTACCAAAAAGAATATTGTCTTTTAAAATGTTATATGTAACTACCCATGCACTAGCACGTATTCCCCAAGAACCACTGAAATCTTTTTTTTCAATCACATTTTTAACATCTGCAATTGTTTGATTTAATCTATATTTAAAACTATCAGATAAGTGGTAGCTTGAAAAAAGAATTATTGATATTAACGTAATGCTGTAAAAAAAAGCTTTAAATTTATTTTTAAAATAAAAAATAATTAGAATAAATATCGATAAGAAAAAAGACAACTGTCCAATTCTACCTTGTATCAAAAATAAGTTTATTGTACTAATAATAAACATGATTAAATAAGTTATTTTTAGAACTGATACTGATTTTGTAAGTATTAGTTTATTAAAAAATACAAGTGAAACAACAGCTAGTAAAATGCTATATTCTAAATGATTCATAAAAGGAGTAGGATTTATTGCCGTCCCATGTTTTAATGACCAAAATTCCAAAAACATGCCATATGAAAGTATTATATCAATACTCATTGCAAATATAAAACTATACAGTAGATACGGAAGGAATTTCTTTTTTAATGAAGTAGTAATGGCAAAAAAGGTCAAATAATACCAAAATTTATCAAAATCATGATAGTTATAAGAGCTACTATCCGACCAAAAAACACTTAATAATAAATAACATGTAAGAATGATTGAAAAAAGTATAAATTTGATATCTTTTAAAATTTTAAATTTACTTTTAAAGTTTCCTTCAATTATCCATAGTACAATAATTAGAATGCTTGAAAAAACGATACCTGCTCTTGAAAGAGGAATACAAAAAGCGTATAAAATGAATGCATAATTTAAATATAAAGTTGACTTTTTAAGTTTCTCAGGCATTATTATCTAATCCTAGTATTTGGTTTATTTTTGTATTAATATTTTTTGCAGTAATTTGAGCAATGAGATCTTCATCTTTAATACAGTCTTTTCCTTGAAATATTTTATGGCCAAATTCAACTTTTGGATATACCGTATCAAAAGCACTGCTTCCTTTTCCAATTAAAACTATAAATTCAGTATTAACAGCTGCTGCAATGTGCATAGCAGAAGAATCAATAGTAACTAAAAGATCCAAGTTTGCAATAAGATCAATAAATTCTGAAACTGATGTTTTTCCTGATAAATTGATACAATCCTTTTTGGATTTATTTAATTCATTTTCATATAAATTGTTATTTGCTGTGTCTGAAGGATCTCCTAACAAAACTACTTGAATATTATTTGTATTCAGTAAAGCCATTAATTCTAAAGATAAAGAAGGAGGGTATCTTCTTGTATCTTTATTATCTCCTCCAAGTACAAAACCAAGTAAATACTTCTCTTTTTTTTCTACTAAGTTACATTTTTTAAATTCTAATTTCATTTTTGGTAAAATAGAATATTTATCACCAAAATATTTATTTACTAAATTTGCATAATGATTCACATAATGTCGTGTTCGATCTATGCCTAAATGAAAATCGAGTAATACTTTTCTACTTTCTTTGTCGTATCCAATGATTTTATTTATCTTTGATAGTTTAAATATCAAAGCATCAATAAATGTATTATGGAAGAGAATACCTAAGTCATATTCTTTTTCTCTTATCTTAGTTATTAATGAGAATGTTTTTGCTACTCTATTTTTACCTTTAGTATTGTCAATTATAATTTTCGAGATGCCCTTATCGCGAAATAAGTCTTTGCAGTGTGCCTTACAAACTATTGTTATGTTTGCATTAGGGTATTCATTTTTCACTAACTCTAAAGCAGGAAACATCATAATAGTATCTCCTATAAAACCAGGAGTTTTAATTATAATATTCATTTGCATATCTTTTTTTTATTATTTCTATTCAAGTTTTATCCATTTCTTGCATTAAAGTTATATTCTATCAAATTTTTACTAAATATTTATTTATACATATCGGGATAGTGGTACTTCCAACGCTTATGTTGCCAGAACCATTGTTCGGGAAGTTTTTGTATTTGTTCTTCAAATACATCTGCTTGCATTTGTGTTAATACTTGAATTTTATTTTCTTCTTTTAATTTTTTATGATCAATTGGTTTTTTACAAATAATCGTATATGATCCAAATTCATTCATAACACATAAAATAGGAATGATTAAAGCATCAAATTTAACTGCTAATCGTGACGTACTATCCGTTGCTCTCGCTTTTTGAGAGAAAAATTTTATGTCTACACCATATGCTGTGTTTTGATCAATCACAACAGCCAGATGTTCTTTCTTTTTTAGTGCTTTAATCATACCTTTTGCTGCTGATTTTTTTTCAATCATTACAATATTATTTTTATCTCTTGCTTTTATATATTCTTCGTTAATGTATTTATTATTCATTCTTCTATTAACAATATTAGTTGTACCATATTTTAAAGAAATGGCAGGAAGGCATTGTTCCCACGCACCATAATGTGCAGTAACAAAAATAATAAGTTTATTTTCCTTTATAGCTTCAATAATATATTGTTCATTAACAATATCAGATTTTTTAAATATGTCTTCTTTTTTAGCATATTGATTATCAATAAATTCATACATATTGTAAATAAAACTTTTATACGATTCTTTAATAATATGGATTTTCTCTTCTTTTGATTTTGTATTGTGAAAAGCGAAGTCTAAATTTATATCTGCAATCTTTTTATGTTTTTTGTTTACTATAAAGATAAAAAATGCTAGTCCATCTAAAACATACTTAATTAAAAATCTAGGAGTAAACCTAAAAATTGAAACAATAACTTTGTATATAATAAATACGAAATAATCAAACAAGTAATTCCTTTGACAATCTTACTATATCTTCAACTTTTATTTCATTGATTGAAAAATCATTTTTATTTAGTTTATAATGATTTACTTTTGATAAAGATTTAACTGTTTTGTTAATTTTTGTTTCATATACACGATTAACAGGTGTTGGTCCAAAAATAGTTATAGAAGGACGAGATAGTGCCCAAGCCATATGTGTAGGGCCTGTATCATTTCCTATTAATAAGTCTGCTTTATGTATAAGAGCTTTTAATGTGTTTAGGCTCATTCTAGGAAGCACTTTTGCATATTTACTTTCTTTTGCAATAAAATTGGCTTTTTCTTTTTCTTCCTCGTTTGCCCAAATGACTAAAATATTCTCTTTTAAATCATTAGCAATTTTAGCAAATTTTTCTTTTGGATAGTTCCTACTTTCCCAAGTTGAGGAAATAACAAAAATGATATTTTTTTTACTTTCACTAAGGTAATCATATATTATATTGTCTTCATTCTTGTAAAAAAGAAAAATTTTTTTATTTAATATATCTTCTTTTGTTATTGAAAAATTTAATGGTGATGAGAGTACTTTTGCATTTCTATCTATTGTATTCTCTTCATAAGCAATATCAACTTTTATCTTGTAAAAAAAAGAAGCGAAACCTTCTCTTATTGATTTTTTTGAAAATCCTGCAATGTTTTTTCCTATGAGTTTTGAAACAATGGCTGATTTTATCAAACCTTGGGCATCAATTACTAAATCATAGTTGTTATTTTTGTATTTTTTTATTGTTTTAATTTCTTTAAAAAAAGATGCTTTGTCTTTTTTTATTTTTTTTAAACTTACTTCAATAATATTATTTATATCAGGGTTATATTCAAGTATAGGTGCAAATACTTTTTCTACAAACCAATCAATTTTAATATCTTTATTGTATTTTTTAATATACTGCAACGCTACCATGGCATGAATAATATCCCCCATAGCAGAGAGTTTAATAATGGCTATTTTCATAAAACAACTTTTACTTTGCAGCCCTTTGGACTTTCTAATTTATCTACTTCATATTTTACCAAATACATTTCTTCTTCGAAAGCCAATTTTAGTTTGTTATCATCTAAAATGTAGGTAACTTTAGGACAAGAGAAATCTCGATTTACACATAAGTTAATGCTAATCATAAAAGATAAATATTGCATGGTTTCACAACTTGGGAGTAAGTCTTCATACTCAAACATGTCTTTTTCTTTAATCAAGGATTTTTTAGAGAATTTAATAATAAATGCAATAACAATTCTAGCTTCATGACAAATATCGTAATTTAAACCATTGAGTATAAAATCAAATGTATTATCATTGGCTTTATAAAAGTTTAAAGAAATACCAATAGAGTGAAGTTTTGAGGCAATTACTAAAAGTGTTTTATATTTATCATCTAAATTATGCAGAGGTTTTAATACTTCAAATATTTTTCCAGCATTGGAACCTAAATAAGAACTTTGTTTAGAATCTACATTAAATCTATCAAGTAAAGACCTAACACTTACATTATAATTACTAGGAAATTTATAATTAGAGTTTCTTAATAAATCATGTAAAAAAACACCTTCTCTAACCCCAGTTCCTGAACTCAAAACATCTTTTATCTTAAGTTCATCTAAGACTGTTTTAAAAATAAAAGTACCTTCTTTAATTGTATCAAACCTGTCTTTTTTTACACCAAGATTTTTTAGCTCTTCTTTACTAGAAGCATCAAGAATAGCATCAAAAATATATTTATATTTACTAACATCATAGGAAAAACCATGAATTACATCCAAAGGATATTCTTCTTTTTTAAGAATGATTTTACTTAAAGTTCTTATTGTTCCACCAATACCAACAACGCAGGAAGAAATATCAAAATCAGCATTTTTAATTTCATCCAATTGTTTTATTATATATTCTTTAGCACCAGCAATATCGTTTTTTGAAAAAAACAATTCGTTCATACGAACGGTTCCTATGTTTAAAGAAATACATTTTTGAATAATTCCCTCTTTTACAAGAGCAAACTCAGTAGAACCCCCACCAATATCCATAGTAATAAAATCTTTTTTATCTAAAAGATTCAAAGCTGCAATTCCTCCATAATAGGCTTCTTTTTCACCTTCAATTATTTTAATATTTAAAGACAGTTCATTTTTAACTTTGTTTAAAAAAACATTTGAATTAGGAGCATCTCTTAAAGCAGAAGTAGCAACACATAATACTTTTCTCGATTTTAGTGCTTTTGCAATATTTAAAAAAGATTTAAGAGAATCAAAAGCACGTTTCATTGGTAATTCTTGTAAATTACCATTATTTTCATAAGAACCTTCAGAAATTTTCACTCTTGCTTTGGTTTCATTAATCAAATGAAATGCATATCGTGAACTTTTTTCCAGGACAACCATCCTCATTGAGTTGGACCCAATATCTATAACAGTTGTTATTTTAGCCATATTATATTTCTTCTAAATTATCAAATTTAAATTGTAATTCCGCACTTGTTTCTACAATGTTTTTATCCAAGATAATACAATCAACGGGACAAACTTCTACACAGGAAGGTTCATCATAAGAACCTACACATTCAGTACATCTATCTGATTCAATTACATATATTGGATCGCCTTCTTCAATAGCTGTATTAGGGCATTCTTCTCTACAAGCATCGCACGCAATACATTCATCCATAATTATTAATGACATTTATTTTCCTATTTCTTTTAATTACAGCAGTTATAACCAATTATTCATTAATAATTTCTTTAATCTGTTCTAACATAGTAGAACTCTTACTTACAATTAAGAATTCAGGTGAAATACTTATATGTAAATCCTCACAAATATGCAAAGCAGCTTTTACATCAAAGTCTCTTATTTTTCCAGCAAACATAACAAACTTGCAGCTATGCGCCATACATAAAGATAAAGCAATGGCTCCTAAAGAACGATATTTGATATTCTTTTCAAAAAAAACACCACAAATATCACTTCGTTTATAAGCTCTTTCAAAAATACCAATATTTGTTGTTGTTTCCTCAAGATAAACTCTGTTTTCTAAAGTAAAAAGATCAACTCTGTGTACTTTTTCATCAAGTTTATACACTAAAGAGGCCTCATTTAAATTACAAATACAAGAAGCAAATACTTTTCCATTTACTTCAATAGCTACACTCGTACCATAATAAGGAATATTACTTATAAAGTTAGAACTTCCATCTAGGGGGTCAATTGTAATTATGTATTGTTCTTTGAAGTTTTTTGACGTTTTTAAATAACCGATTTCTTCTGAATATATATCTCCAAAAATACTTAAGTGTTTAATAAAAATATTTTCGCAAATAATATCGATTTTAAGACTTTTATCTCCACCCGCCCCAATAGTTTGGGTATACGAATAATCATCAAGAGATAATGAAGTATTTAAATATTCATATATCTCTTGGTTGGCTTTGATGCAAGCATCAAGGAATTTTTTCATCTAAGCTAAAAGTTCTTTTACCATTAGTTTTGCAGCATCTCTTCCATCTGCAGCTGCCGTAACAGCTAAGTGAGCACCTCGTTGGCAATCTCCACCTGAGTATACTTTTGCATTAGAAGTTTTAAACAGTGTTGTTTCAACACAACCCCATTCATCTCTTGAAATATTTAATTCATCTAAAAACTTAGGTTCTTCACAAGAAAATCCCAAAGCAAGAACAATAATATCTGCATCTTCTAGATAAGAAGAATCAGGAATAATTTCAATTTTTTGTCGTCCACCTTCTTTTGCGTCACTCAATTGTGTTTTTTCTAATTCAACAGCTGAAGCTAAATTATCTTTAGAAAGAATTTTTACTGGGCTTACATTAAATACAAACTCAACCCCTTCTTCTTTTGAGTTAACCACTTCTTTTCTTGAACCAGGCATATTTGCTTCATCTCTTCGATAAAGACATTTAACGCTTGTAGCACCTTCTCGTACAGAAGTTCTAAGACAATCCATTGCCGTATCCCCTCCTCCAATTACTACTACTTTTTTATCTTTAACATTTAGAGTTGCTTCACTAGTACCATTAAAGTTTCGTTTTTGAATGATTTTTAGAAAATCAATTGCCATATATACATTAGAAGATTCTTCGCCTTCTAGGTTTGATTTTCTTCCTTTAGTTGCCCCAATTGCTAAATAAATTGAATCAAAGTTTTCTTCTAATTCTTTTATTTGGACATCTTTCCCAATTTCACAATTAAGCTCTAATTTCATACCCGCTTCCAATAACCAGTCAAATCTTCTTCTAACTACTGCTTTGTCTAATTTAAAACCTGGAATACCGTAAGTTAATAAACCACCAGCAATATCATCTCTTTCATACATAGTAACGCCAATACCTTTTCTTAAAAGAAAAGTAGCAGCAGAAATTCCAGAAGGCCCAGAGCCAATTACAGCTACTTTTTTAGTACTTGTAATTCCTGGGAACTTAGGTTTTAAACCTCTGGCAAATGCTTCTTCTGAAATATGTGTTTCAACAGCCCCAATAGAAATAGCTCCATGTCCTGTATTTAACGAACAGGCTCCTTCACATAAAACATCTTGAGGACAAATACGCCCCAGAATTTCTGGAAAAGGAGACGTTTCATTAGATAATGCAAAAGCCAAATCAGGATTTTTTGTAGCTGTTTGTTTTAACCATGAAGGAATAAAGTTATGCAAAGGGCAGCCTGTGTGACAATAAGGAATTCCACACTGCATACATCTATCAGATTGTTCTTTTGCTCTTTGTTTTTCAAATACTTCATATACTTCGTCATAATCTTTTAAACGTTGAAGGACATCTCTTTTTTCAGGATTTATTCTCTCAAATTTAGTAAAATTTATCATTCTAATCTCCTTCGTCTGGATCTAATGGTAAAACCGTCATATTTTTTGGTTTAACCATCCAGAAGTTTCTAATTTCAGCTCTGTAGTTTTCTAGAATATCTTGCGCTTTTAAACTTTCAGTTTCATTAATATAATCCAATAATAAACGTTTTAAATACAAGCGCTCACGTTCGGTATCATCGGTATCAATTCGTAAAGCTTCTACTAATTCTTGATTCATTTTATCAACAAAAGATTTTTCAGGATCGTAAATAAATGCCAATCCACCTGTCATTCCAGCACCAAAATTAATTCCAGTATTTCCAAGCGTTACAACTATCCCACCTGTCATATATTCACAAGCATTATCCCCTGTTCCTTCAACTACTGATACCGCTCCTGAGTTTCTTACAGCAAATCTCTCCCCTACACAAGCTCTGATATATAATTTACCACCAGTAGCTCCATATAAACAAGTATTTCCACCAGCGGCAAACTCTTCACCTTGATGAAAAGGATTAATAATGATTTTACCACCATTCATTCCCTTACCAATATAATCATTCGCCGGACCATCTAAGAAAAGATTCATTCCTTTAGATAAAAATGCTCCAAAACTCTGACCAGCTGTTCCTTTTAAATGAATATTAATAGAATTATCAGGTAAACCCTTATCTCCATAATATTTAGCAATCTCACCTGAGATTAGTGTTCCAAAAGATCTGTTTGTATTACAAATATTAACTTTTATTTTAATTGCAGAAGAAGGATTTTCAATTGTTCTATGAACTTTTTTTAAGAGTTCTTTTTCAAATTTATTTTTATCATAAGGTACATTTCTTTCTTTTTGACAGGTATCAACTCCATCAATTCTTCGTAAAATATTTGAGAAATCAAATTTTTGGGCCATTTTATCATCAATAACTTTTAATAAATCACTTCTTCCTACAATTTCTTCTATGCTTGAATATCCAAGTTTTGCTAAAATATCTCTCACATCACTTGCGATAAAGCTAAAATATGAAATTAATCGCTCAACGGTACCTGTAAAATACGTTCTTAAATCTTCATCTTGAGTAGCAACTCCTACGGAGCACTTATTTGTGTGACAGATTCTTAATATTTTACAACCAAGAAGTGTTAAAGCAGCCGTACCAAATGCATAAGACTCAGCACCTAACATAGCAGCTTTTATTACATCTAAGCCTGTTTTTAATCCACCATCTGTTTGTAAATGAACAGATCCTCTTAAATGATTGGCTTTTAGTGCATTATGTGCTTCAGTAAGTCCCATTTCCCAGGGATTTCCTGTATGTTTTAATGAAGTTAAAGGAGCAGCTCCTGTTCCTCCATCAGCCCCAGAAATTACAATTCTATCAGCATACGCTTTTGCAACTCCTGCTGCAATTGTTCCAACACCAACAGTTGATACCAATTTAACTGTAATCTTAGCTTCTGGATTGATTTGTTTTAAATCAAAAATCAGTTGAGATAAATCTTCAATAGAATAAATATCATGATGAGGAGGAGGTGAAATTAACGTAACACCTTCAACTGTATGACGTAAACCAGCAATATAAGCAGTAACTTTATGCCCTGCTAATTGTCCACCTTCTCCAGGTTTTGCACCTTGTGCAACTTTAATTTGTATTTCTTCAGCTGAGCGTAAATATCCAGGAGTAACACCAAATCTACCTGAGGCAACTTGTTTAATTTTTGAGTTTTTAAGTGTTCCAAATCGTTTAGGATCTTCTCCACCCTCACCTGAATTTGACATTCCACCAATAGTATTCATTGTAATTGCCATTGCTTCATGCGCTTCTGGTGATATTGAACCAAGTGACATAGCAGCAGATGCAAAACGTTTAAAGATTTCATCTAAAGATTCAACTTTTTCTAAAGGTATAGCTTTTTTATCAGAATTAAATTCAAAAAAATCTCTAATAAATTTTTTGTCTCGTTTTTCAACCAGTTCTCTTAACGCGTCAAAATCAGTTATATCTTCTTTAATTTTTGCTTTTTTATTATGCATTGCCATAAGTGTATTCGGACCATAATCATGGTATTCTCCGCCATCAATATACTTATAAAAACCACCTAAATCTAAAGGAAACATATGAGAATCATCATAATAGGCATTAAAATGAGATTTTTCTATTCTTTTTTCTATGTCTTCATAACCTAAACCAGCTAAATCAGAAAAACTTCCATCAAAACAGTCTTCTAGAATTTCATCACTTAAACCAATTAAATCAAATAAAGCAGAGTTTCTATAAGATGCAATTGTACAAATACCCATTTTTGACATGATTTTTAATAAACCACCATTTAAGGCTTTTTGCGTATTTTTAAGTTTCTTTTGCATGTCGTATTTATTAGTAAGGCGTCTTTCATGTAAAGCAACAGTAGATGCATACATCATGTATGGATAAATTGCTGTAACTCCATAAGCTAATAAAACAGCAGCCATATGAGGATCATATACTTCCCCAGATACTGCAATAAAAGATGCGCTGTGTCTAATTTTGGCTTTTAATAAAGCTTGATTTAAATATCCAACAACCATAGCCATAGGAATAATTTTATTATCTTTTGATACCGCTCTATCATCTAAAAGAATAATATAAACATCATTGTTTACAATAGAATAAATTACTTCTTTCGCAAGGTTTTCTAAGGCTTCTTTTAATCCCGTTTTAAATGTTGTTGAAAAACGCTGATTTTTATAATATTTGTCATATCTTGGTGAACTTTTTTCTCCAAAGGATACCAATACATTGTATTTTTCTTGCATCAAAATAGGAGAAGTAACTTTCAATCTTTTTGCATAAGAAGATTTTTCATCTAAGATATTATGAATTTGTCCAAATCCTGTTTCCAGCGACATTACAACTTTTTCTCGGTATGGATCAATAGGAGGATTCGTTACTTGTGCAAATTTTTGTCTGAAAAAATCTGTAAAATTTCTATTAACCTCTGAAAAACAGGCTAAAGGTGTATCATCTCCCATAGAACCTACAGGTTCTTTTCCATCTTTACTCATAGGCTCAATCATTTGATCAATAGCTTCATAGGTAATATTATAGAATTTTTGTCTGTTTTCTAAATCATCAAAAGTATAATCACTAATATCTAAAAAAGACTCATCAATGTATTCTTGTAAATATTCCATATCATTGTTTAACCATTTAGAATAGTTTTGAGAAGATTTCAAATAATCATTGATATCATTTTCTTTTAAAACAACACCATGTTTTAAATCCAAACCAATCATTTCCCCTGATTGTAATCGTCCTCTTTCTTTTATATTTTCTTCTTCAAAATCAATAGTTCCATACTCAGAAGTAATATAGATTTTATGATCTTTAGTTATTACATATTTAGAAGGTCTTAAGCCATTTCTGTCAATTAAACAACCAATATATCTACCATCTGTTAAGGAAACAGCTGCAGGTCCATCCCAAGCTTCCATTGCAGTTGATGTATACTCATAAAAAGCTCTTAACTCAGGATCCATATGTGGTGCATTTTGCCAAGGAGCAGGTATTAATGAACGTGCTGCTTTAAAAAAATCACAACCATTTACTAATAAAAATTCAAACATATTATCCAAAGACGCAGAATCAGATCCGCCTTCTTGAAGAATCGGGAATAGTCTGTTTAACTCTGCTTGTGTAAATACTTCAGATTCTATTTTTTCTGATTTAATACGTACATTTACTCTATTAGCTTCTACAGAATTTATTTCTCCATTATGAGCAATAGTTCTAAAAGGTTGAGCTAATCTCCATTGAGGAAGTGTATTGGTTGAGAATCTTTGATGAAATAATGCAAAAGTAATAGCAAAATCTTCATCATTAAAATCAACATAAAACTGTTTGATATGCGTAGGCATTATCAAACCTTTATAGGATATTACTCTAGAAGAAAATGAGGGAATATAAAATTCTTCTTTTCCTAATAATTGATGTTCACATTCTTTTCTTGTTAAATACAACATAGCATCAAGTCTTTTTGATGACATTAATGAATTTGCAGCTACAAATACTTGTATGATATAGGGTAAACAGGCTAATGCTTGTGCCCCTAATGCATCTTTATTAATAGGTACTTCTCGTGTGTATAATATTTTTAAATCGTTGTTTTCACAAATGCCTTTGAAGATTTCTATATCGCTTAAATCTTCAGTAAATATCATAGCAATACCGTAGTTTTCAGGTAAATCAATACCTTCTTCAGAAGTAATTTTTCTCATGAATTTTTCCGGTATTGACATTAATAATCCAGAACCATCACCTGTTTTTCCATCAGCAGCAACAGCACCTCTGTGCATCATTCTCTCTAGTGATGTAATCGCATCTTCTAAGTTATTATGGCTTGGTCTGTTTTTTAAATCAGCCATTAACCCAAAACCACAATTATCTTTAAATGAAGTAAGTAATTTTACATTGTTACCCATCTTTATCCTTTAATTTTTATTCCCTAAGTGTAAATAGGATAACTAAGTTTTCTTTAAAGATTGGTTAAAATAGAATAAAATGTCACGCAGGGTTCATTTCTAAAATAATAACAACTCTCATTAAAGCCCTAAAACAAGGTATTAAGGAGGAAAACTTGTAGTTTCCTTTAAAGAAAAAACTACTTGTCTATTTTTACTTATATTATTAAATAACCCAAAGTATTATTTAATATACCTATCTTTGTTTAATAAAATTATTGCCCTTAGAATATGTTCAAAAAAATAAAAAAAGACACAATATATACATAAGTTTTTATTATACTTTTCACACTTAACATTAAAGGAGTTAATATGACTACAAAAATTAAAGGTTTGATGTCTAGTGTTGCAGTTGCAGCATTGGTATTATTATCAGGTAATGAAGTACAAGCAGCAGAGGCTGAATATGTCTTAAAATTTTCACACGTTGTTAGTGCAAACACACCAAAAGGTAAAGCAGCTGTATATTTTGAAAAAAGATTAGAAGAATTATCTAAAGGTAAAATTGATGTACAAATTTACCCATCTTCACAGTTATATAAAGACAATGCAGTTTTAAAAGCTATTAAACTAAACTCAGTTCAAATGGCAGCACCAAGTTTTTCTAAATTTGGTAAAATTGTACCTCAATTAGCTTTATTTGATTTACCATTTTTGTTTAAAGATATTGACCAATTACACAGAGTTCAAGATGGTAGTGTTGGTGCAGATTTAAAAGCAATGGTTAATAAAAAAGGTTTTGTTGCTTTAAACTTCTGGGACAATCACTTTAAACAATTATCATCTGCTAAAAAAGCACTAATTGTACCTGCTGATGCAAAAGGTCAAAAATTTAGAATTATGTCTTCAAAAGTACTTGAAGCACAATTTCATTCTGTAGGAGCAAATCCACAAATGATGCCTTTTTCTGAAGTATACTCAGGTTTACAACAAGGTGTAATTGATGGACAAGAAAATACAATTTCTAACATCTATACTAAAAAATTCCATGAAGTTCAAAAATACTTAACAATTACTAACCACGGTTATTTAGGTTATTTAGTAATTATGAGTAAAAAATTCTGGAATTCTTTACCTGCTGATTTACAAGCGAATGTTACACAAGCTATGAATGATGCTACGGATAAAGAAAGAGAATATGCAGAAGAATTAAATAATTCACAATTAGAACTAATCAAAGAATATGCTGCAAAAACGGGGAAATTAGAAATATTTACATTGACAGCTGAGCAAAAAAATGCTTGGAAATCTGCTGTAAGTGTTATTTATCCTAAGTTTTATGATAAAAAGCTAATTGGAGAAGATCTAATTAAAGCGGCATTAAATACGAAATAATTATGTTTAATATTATTAGTATAATTATTGGTCATATAAACCAAAAAATAGCAGCCTTCGGCATTTCCGCCGGAGTTGCTGTTGCTTTCACGAATGTTGTTGCAAGATATGCGTTTGATGCGTCTTTAGTTTGGGCGACCGAACTTACAATTTTTTTATTCTTGTGGTCAGTTTTTTTTGGAGCTGCTTACTGTTTTAAAAAGAATGCACATATTGCTGTTACTGTTATTGTAGATATTGTTCCCTCAAAAATTGCAAAAATAATGTTAGTTACTTCTAGTTTTATTTCTTTTATATTTTTAATTACAATATCTTATTATGGATATCAATATACACTGTTAATACAAGAGTTAGAAGAAAAGTCCATTGATTTATGGGATTTACCAATGGAATACGTTTATGCTGTTATTCCTATTTCTTTTGCTTTTGGTGCTTACAGAGTTGCAGAAAGAATTATAGTTCTTATAAGAACTCCACATGATAAAATTGTAGAAGAAAATGAAGGACAAGTAGTGCTAACGGAAGCAGGAATTACAAGTAAAGATGCAATCAAATTAAATGAGATTGTAAAAGAAGCTGAGAAAAAAACAGGAGGTATGTTATGAGTGTAGCAGTACTTTTTGGTATTTTCTTCACCCTAATTATTTTAGGTACCCCCATTTCTATCTGTTTAGGTGCAGCTACATTTACAACATTAATGTTATTCACAGATATTTCACCTATTGAAATTGGTGGATTAATGTTTGATAAAATTGAGCATTATTCACTTATGGCAATTCCTATGTTTATTCTTGCTGGTAATTTATTATCAAAAGGAAGTGCGGCGCAAAGAATTATTGAATTTGCTAAATCTATTGTAGGACATTTACCTGGTGGTTTACCTATTTCTGCTATTTTTGCATCTATTATTTTTGCAGCGGTTTCAGGAAGCTCACCAGCAACTGTTGTAGCTATTGGTTCTATTATGTTTGGGGCTATTATGCAAGCAGGTTATCCTAAAAAATATGCTGTTGGTACTATTGCAACAGCTGGTTCTTTAGGAATTTTAATTCCACCTTCAATTGTTTTAATTGTATATGGGGTTACAGCGGAAGTTTCTATTGGAAGACTGTTTATGGCAGGAGTAGTTCCTGGTATTATGCTAGGTATTATGATGATGGTTGTTACGTATATTGGAGCTGTTCGTTTAGGATTTAAACGAAGCGAACCAAAACCTTGGAAATACAGACTTGAGAAAATGAAAGATGCTTCTTGGGGATTAATGACCATTGTTATTGTTATTGGTGGTATTTATGGAGGAATTTTTACTCCTACTGAAGCTGCTGCAGTAGCCGCTGTTTGGGCCTTTATTGTATCTGTATTTATTTATAAAGACATAACTTTTAAAGAATTTTATAATGTATCTTTAGATTCAGCAAAAACAACAGCTATGATTATGTTCATTATTACCAATGCCATGCTTTTTGCTCATTTTCTAACCATTGAAAATATTCCACAAGGAATAACAGAAACATTAATTGAAGCAAATGTTGATAAATATATGTTCTTATTGTTTGTTAATGTATTATTAATAGTTGCTGGTTCTTTTATGGAACCAAGTGCTATTATTATGATTATGGTACCTTTATTACTTCCAGTTGCAATGGCACTTGGAATTGATCCTATTCACTTTGGAATAGTAATTACTATTAATATGGAATTAGGAATGGTATCCCCTCCTGTAGGTCTTAACCTCTTTGTAACCTCAGGGTTAACAGGAATGTCAATGAAAGATGTAATTGTTGCAGCTTTTCCTTGGACACTAACTATTTTTGTAGGACTTATACTAGTAACGTATATTCCAGCAATTGCTTTATGGCTTCCAAATCTTGTTTATGGATAGGATGTCATAATATTTTAAAAAGCAAGCAGAAATGCTTGCTTTTTTTTGCTTTATTATTTAGAAGAAGAGAAAAAATACCTATAAGTTAATACAATAAAGCTTATGATACAATTCTTTATGAATGATTTATACAATGAATTAATAGGTTTTGCTTTAGTTTCTGCCGTAGTATTTATGTTGGCTTATTTAACAAAGAAAAAACAAGAGCAGTTTTTAAAAAATGAAGAAAAAAAGGACGTATAAAATCAATCCTTTTTAGCCTCTTTGGGCATATGAATAGAAAATTTCGCACCTACGTTGGTATTTCTAACTCGCAAACGCCCGTTCATATTTTTATCTACAATAATCTTACTCATATACAAACCAATACCTGTACCTTCACTGTCTTTTTTAGTAGTAAAATACGGATCAAATATTTTCCCCTTAGGTTCAACATGAACTCCTCCCCCATTATCTTCTATATATAAAACAACATAATCTTCTTCATTTAAAGCTGTAATTTTAATATAAGGTTGGACAATATTTTTCTCAATCAAAACATCTTTCGCATTGGAGATAATATTAAGCACAACCTGCTCAAATTCATTCAAATAGGTATTAAGTGCAATCTTCTCATTAATATCAATGATAAGAGCAATATTATAGTTTTTAAGCGTGCTTTTGATAATTGTTCTAACGGATTGTAAAGCATTTGATAAAAGAAAGTCTTGTTTCTCTTTTTTTGGCATAAAAAAGTTTCTAAAATCATCAATAGTATGAGACATATAATCAATAATAAGTTCTGCTTCTTTGGCTTTTTTGTTCATTGTTACATCATCTAATTTTTGAATATTATGTTTAAACTTTATACTCATTAATATTGAAGACAATTCAGATAAAGGTTGTCTCCACTGATGAGCAATATTAGAAATCATTTCTCCCATAGAAATAAAGCGAGATTTTTCAATTAAAACTTGTTCTTTTTCTCTGTTTTTTTCCAGCTCTAACTCTACTCTTTTTTCCAAAGTCTCATTTAATTCTTCAAGTGCTTTAGATTTATTTTTTACACTCTTTCTATACTCTTTAAAAAATTCATCCATTCTATCACTCACAATAATCGTCACAAAAATACCAAAAGATAAAAACAAAAAGAATAAAAGTATGGTTTGAACTATTTGTTTTTTAACCTGCTCATTTAATTCTTTCTTTTTAAGTCCTATATCGTATTCAATGTCATCCAGATAAATTCCAACACTAATAACCCAGTTCCAAGGCTCATAATATTTAAAATAAGAAAGTTTTTGATTGATTTTTCCAGAGCTTATTTTTGTATAGGCATATTGAGTGTAGGATTCACCCTTATTTCTTATATCTTTCAAAAAGTCTTCTCTAAACTTTTTACCATCAACATCCTTATAATTGGTAGATAGTTTAGTACCTACTAAATCAGGACGATTGGGGTTAACTAAGAGTTCTGCAAAATCATCTCCACCTTGCATTTTTAAAATATCATATACAAAAATATAATTGCTTCGTTTTTCTTCAAAACGAATATTATTTAACAAACCAATAGTATGCTCTTTTAACTCAGCTAACTCTAAAGAAGAAGTAGAAGCATTATAGGTAATAACATCAATAATAATATCAATTTCTTTTTTTAGAAGAATTTTCTGTTCTTTATAATGAGTATGAACAAAGTCTTTCATTGAAGCATCAAAATCTTCATTCGTATTTTTGACATAAAAATACGAAATCAAAAAAATCATAGAAGAGAGTATAAATACAAATAAATAAATAATGACTTTTGAAATATTTTTTTCTGTTATAAAGTTCACATCTTGGCCTATAATGAATTTTTTGTTATCATAGCATAAATGTTTAAATAAGGTTTTCTATGACATCTCAATTAATTAATAAATTAAAAAGTTTCACTTTGTTATATGTAGAAGATGAAGTAGGTATTAGGAATAATATTTATGAAATTCTTGAATGCATGTTTAAAGATATTTCTGTAGCATCTAATGGAGAAGAAGCCTTTAAACTCTATGAAGAAAAAAAACCAGACTTAATTATTACCGATATTCAAATGCCTAAAATGACGGGAATTGAACTTATTAAAAAAATACGTTTAAGAGACAGTAAAACAAGAGTTATTATTACCTCTGCTTTTACTGATTTAGAGTATATGCTTGAAGCAACAGAGTTACATTTGGTTAAATACATAGTAAAACCTATTACAGAAGAAAACTTAAGCCTTGCATTAGAGAGTTTTATCAAAAGTTTTGAAGGAAGCTCCATTTTTAATATCATTCCTTCTTGGATATACGATGAGAGTAAATCCCTTGTTACAGGGCCTTCAGAAGAATATTTATTAACAAAAAAAGAAAATATATTTTTTAAACTGCTTTTGCAAAAAAATAGAATTATCACTTATGTTGAAATTGAAAATATTCTTTGGGATGAAAATCAAATTATGACCCAAAATGCACTAAGACTTTTTATAAAAAATTTCAGAAAAAAACTTCCAAAAGACTTACTAAAAAATATTCAAGGCACAGGCTATCAATTACTTAATTAAGTATTTAATTTAAAGTAATTTTCCTCTTTTGATTTTCCAAAGAATTTTTACCTATATTATTTGAATCTTCTTTTTTTCGTAATTTTTCTAAAGCAAGGAAATATGCATTTCCAATATAAATGATATAAAAAACAGAAGTAAACAAAGTAATAAAAGGAATCATAGATATAAAATACAAAAACAAGGTTCTTGCTCTAAATCCACCTGAACTTTTAGCACTAATAACTTCATACTCTTCTTTTTTTAACATAGAAGAAGAAACGTCAAAATTAATAAGTTTATGAAAGAGATAATAAAAAGGCAAATTAAAAGCAATAATATTAATTAAAGGTATGAAATATAAGGGAATAAACAAAATAAATAAAAATAACATTATAAATATCGTTTTTATTAAAACAAAAAGAATAGTGCTTAAATTTCCATGCTCATAATATCTAAGATGAGAATAATGTTTTTTATGTAAAATCTTTAAAATAAGAGGTGTTAAAAAGCCTACAATAATTAAAGTAATAAAAACAGAAAACATTAATATAAATAAAGAACCCACCGTATAGAATAAAAATCCAACAATCCAAGAAGTGATAGAATATTGAAATAAAAATATAATAGCAGAGCTTAACCATACAAAATAAAAAGGAGCATCAGCACTTATAAATACTTCTTCACCATTTTGTGCCTGTGTCATTATCTCACTTAAAGCAGAAAAACCAAAATCAGCAGCTATAAAAAAAAGTACATACATGCAAATAAGCACAATAAATAAAGGAATAAAAGCAATTTTCAGCATGGGTTTTGAAAAGAAGTCATTAATACTTCTAAAAATAAGAGAAAGTTCGTTCAAAAAATATCCTTAATAATTTTTTGTATTATATTAAAATATAGATAAAATTTGTGTATTAATCAAAACGTGTACGATAAGAGCATTTTTGGCATAACTCTTCAACCACATTTTTTTCTCTAAAACCTTTTTGAATATTTTTCACCCTGCTTGTAGCTAAAATATTTTCCAAAGACTCATTTTTAATATTTCCTAAATTAATAACGCCATCTTTATCTAAACAACAAGGAGTAACTACCCCTGAACTTAAAATAGAAAAGTGAGAATCCAAACCGTAACAAAAGCCCTTAGTACTTACAAAATCATTCTTTAAAGAAGGCCAATCAAAATACTCATCAAAATTAAAAAATACCTTAGGCGCTATTCGTATATTTTTAGGAGTATTTAAATAAATATCATCTAAAGAGATATTACAGGCAAAAACTTTATTCGCTTTATCAAATACTTTTTGATTAAAATCTCTAGCACTTTGAGTATCATCTAAATTCCAAATACGTAAATTAATAAAATGATTTTGTTTATGTTTTACCGCATATAATATAAAATCAAAAATAGGGTCTAAGTACTCATCCAAGGTTTTTTTGTGAGAATTAGCATTGTATGAATTAATAGAAAAATTAACTTGTTTTAATGTTTCATGCATTAAAGCTTCATAGTTTTTTTCTTTAATATTAATGGCAGTCGTTGTAATATTAATTTTAAGGTCATGTCTAAAAGAGATATCTAAATACTGTTTTAAATTACTAAGAACCAAAGGATCACCTAAAACATGGTATGCCAATTCTTTAGTGTATTTTCGTGCGTCTTCATTAATTTTCTCAAATTCTTCAAGTTTCATACTTAAACTGGGCAGCGTGGGAGGAGGACAAAAACTGCATTTAAGATTGCATATATTGGTGATTTCTACATGTATTTTTTTAAACTTTTTAATATCAAACCTTCTTTTTATGATAAATGCGATTATAGCTGATTTTTAAGGAAAAATTGTTATTATTGCAAAGATACAAAGAGCAAAACTATGTGCTAAGAAAAGGTTGAAAATGGAAATGTTAATGAACGATGATGATATAGTTATAGGTGCCAGGTTTGAAAATGGAACCATTCAAGATTATATTGATGAAGAAAAAACATATGGCTTATTACGTTTTGAAGAAACAACTGTTAATTGGTTTTTATTTAACAAAGATGATTCTCCAGAAGATATTCAAGAATTGTATTTAAAAATAAAACAAAATGAACATTTTATTCAAGACGATCATGGAGAAGAAATTGTTCTTTTCAATAAAGATGGTGAGAAAAAATTTGACACTTTGGTTCAAATTATTGATGATTATTTAAACGATGAACTGGGTTAAAACAATAATTCCCTAAAAAGGAATTATTGTATCTAATGTTTCACCCACGCCACTTATACTATCACCTACAATATCTGGAGCTACAGTATTTATTACAGCCCCAGTAACTCTAAAAGGTAAAGCAACTACATCCCCCACAATACAAGCATTAAAGCTTATAGAAATTAATAAACATAGTATATATAATGTAACTGTTTTAATATTTATTCCTTGAATTAAAAAAGTATTATAGCCTTTCTTTTGAAAATATAATCATAATAAATCGTAGCTCTTAACTTTATGCTATAATGCAAAAAAATACCAAGAATATAATATTGGCGTAAAAGGAAAAACTATCAAAACATTTGGTTCAATAATACTATGTGATGAGATTTTAAAAGCATTAGAAGAAGAAGGGTACGAAACCCCAACAGAAATACAGACAAAAACAATTCCAGTACTGTTAAAAGGTTCTGATTTAATAGGTGCTGCAAAAAGTGGTACAGGTAAAACTGCTGCTTTTGTTTTACCTATTTTAGAAAAACTTAAAAAAACACAAAACAATGAACCAAAAGTTCTTAGATGTGTAATTTTAGTACCAACAAGAGAATTAGCAAAACAAATTTCAAAAGCGGTATCGCATTATTCAAGACATCTAAATATTAAGTATGCAGAGATTTTTGGTGGTGTTTCTAATAAAATACAAGAAACAAAACTAAATAAAGGTGTAGATATAATCGTTGCAACCACAGGAAGACTAAAAGATCATATTACGAATAATGGTTTAAATTTATCCAGTGTGAATATGATTGTTGTTGATGAAGCGGATACTATGCTTGAACTTGGTTTCTTAAAAGATATAGAAGAAGTTTTATCACTTGTATCCCCTCAAAGACAAATCATGATGTTCTCAGCAACGATTTCACAAAATGTAAAACAACTTGCGAAAAAATTTTTGCGAACACCTACTGTTGTTGAAATAACAAACAGAAGAGAAACGGTTGCGTTAATTGATCATTTAGCTTACAGTGTTGACAGCGATCAAAAAAAAGAAATGTTATCGTATTTAATTGGTTCTAAAAATTATCAACAACTTTTAGTATTTGTAAATACAAAAAAGATGGCAGATACCCTAACAGAACATTTAAACTTAGATGGTTTAAATTCTTTATGTATTCATGGAGATATTAAACAACCCGCACGTGCAAGAGCACTAAGGAAATTTAAAGCAGGTGAAATCAGAGTATTAATTGCTACAGATATAGCAGCACGTGGAATAGATATAGAGCAACTGCCTATAGTAGTTAATTATTCTCTTCCTGAAACAACAGATGATTTTACTCACAGAATTGGAAGAACAGGACGAGCTGGAAACAAGGGCTGTGAAATTTCTTTATTATGTGTAAAAGAATATAAACTATATGCACAAATTCAAAAAGATTTAAAACTAGATACTCAAAAAGAGCAGTTAGAAGGTTTTGAATTAACACAAAAAGAACACAGAGTAGCTCGTTTTAAACGTCTGTCTTTAAGTGAGAAAAAAGGTTTGAGAAAAGTAAAAAACCCTTATGAAAAAAAGGTCAGCAAAACTAAGAAAACTACAAAAAGAGATGCAAACAGAACATTTAGAAAAAAATAAAAAGTCTTAAGACTTTTTATTTTTCAAATACTTTCCAAACAACATTAATCCTGCACCTACTAATAAACCTGTATACAAAGAAGAATTAAATTTATTTTCACCTAGCGAATTATTGGAGACATTTAGTTTTACATTTTCAATTATTTCTAAACGTGAATAATAATCCCCCAGTTCATTTAAATGAGCCAGTGCTATTTTTCCTGTTAAAAGCATATCATTATGCGTAACGTCTGTATTACTATCAATAATTCCATGTTCTAACTCTACTTCAAGGCCTCGTCTGAACTGATTAATATCAATTACATTCCAGTTAATGTTTAAAGAAGCGCCAATTCCATAGGCTTCATCTTGGCTTATATTTTTTATTATCATATTTTTTCCTAACTAAGTCTACTTAAGTTTATATTATTTTCAATAAAAGTCTTGTTAAATAAGAGCTCATATTATTTCAAAGACAAAGAAATTTTTTGTTTTTCTTTATCTATACTCAAAATTCTAATATTTTTTAATTGTTGATTAATTGATAATACATCCATTACATGTGAAACGCGTTTATTTGAAACTTGTGATATATGTAAAAGAGCATCATTTTTCAAACCAATGTCAATAAATGCACCAAAATCAGTAATATTACGTACAACACCATTTATTAAATCATTCTCTTCTAATTCATCAAAACTCTTAATTTCTTCGCAAAAAGATATTTCTTCTAATTCATCTCTAATATCAAAACCTGGTTTCTCTAACTCCATTATCACATCATTTAAACTTTGTATTCCACAATTGAATTTTATACATAAAGTATTTTTTACCTCAGCACTTATTTCATTTAACACATAGTGTTCTTTTAAGTTTTTTGCCAAAGCATAGTTTTCAGGATGAATTCCAGAATTATCTAAAAAATTCTTTGTTTCTTTTATTCGTAAAAAACCCACACATTGTTCATAAATTTTCTTTCCCAAACCTTTTACTTCTAATAATTGTGCTTTATGTGAAAAAGACTTATTAGCAGTTCTATACTCAACAATGTTTTTAGCCATTTTTTCAGAAATTCCAGAAATAAAAGATAAAAGTTTATAAGAAGATGAATTTAAATCTACTCCTACTTTATTAACCAAAGAAGAAGTTACATCATTTAGTTTTTTACTTAAGTCATTTTGATTCACATCATGCTGGTATTGTCCAATTCCTAAAGATTTAGGATCAATTTTCACCAATGCAGACATAGGATCTCTTAAGCGTTGTGCAATTGAAATAGCACCTCTTATTGTTACATCTAAAGAAGGATACTCTTCTTGTGCAATTTTTGAAGCAGAATAAACAGAAGCACCTATTTCACTAACTACTGCATATTTAAGACTTAAGTTGTTTTCTTTTATTAAAGCAGATACAAAAGCAGCTGTTTCTTTTGACCCTGTTCCATTTCCAATTGCTATACAAGTGATTTTATATTTTTGTACTAATGCAAGCACAGTCTTTTTGGCTTCATCTTCTTGTTTTTTGCTTAATAAATAAATAACCTTGTGCGCTAAATATGCCCCGTTTTCATCAATAATTGCTAGTTTACACCCACTAATAAAACCAGGATCCATTCCTAAAATAACTTGTTTCATTAAAGGGGGTGTTAATAAGAGCTCATTAAGATTTTTACCAAAAAGATTTATTGCATGTTTGCTTGCTTTGTCTTTTAACGCATTTAAGTACTCTCGTTTTAAACTTGGCAATAACAAACGTTTTAAAGAATCCGTATACGCTTCTAGTACATACAAAGAGGAAGATTTGGCATATGCTGGTATACGGAACTTTTTAATACCTTCAATTAAATACTGCTCATCAACATCCACTTTTAAACTTATTTCTTTTTCATTTACCGCTCTCAATATGGCTAATAGTCGGTGTTCTTTTAATAAATAGCCCTTAGTACTAACAGCCCCTAGGTTTTTATATAAACCATCTTCTTGAAATGTTTTTGTTTTTTTTGTTTTTAATAAAGCATGGTTTATTATATTTTTTCGTAAAGCTTCTTTTGTTCTTATCTCTTGGGAATAATATAAAGCAATTATATCTTTAGCGCAGTTTATTGCTGTATCTACATCTTGAATATTTTTATTTAAAAAAGCCTTTGCTTTATTTTGTATTTCTTCTTTACTATACTTCATACATAAAATAAGCTTTGCTAAGCCTTCTTGCTTATTATCTAGGGCAAAGTCTGCTCTGGTGCTTTTAGTGCCTTTAAAGGGTTCATATATATCTTCTAAGAGTGTTTTTGTATTCGCTTGCTCTATTGTTTTTGCAATACTTTCATTTAACTCACCTTTTTCTTTTAATATCTTAAGAATCTCTTCTTTTCTCTTTTCAAGTTTAAGTGCATATTCATATATCTCTTGGAAAACTAAGAGTTCTTCATCGCTAGTATTTCCAGTACTGTCTTTTCTATACCTTGCAATAAATGCAATAGTACATCCTTCTTCTAATAAAACAATAATATTGTTTATATGTTTTTCAGATATTGTGGTTTTATTTTTTAAAATTTCTATTATGTTTTGCATGTATATTCTTTATATTATGATTTTCATTTGTTTTAATATCTCATAAGTTTTACTTACATCATAGGTTGCACTGTGATAAGAGTCTGGATCAAAAGGGATGCCATAATGTAAACAGGTTTCATCAAGTTTAGGATTTTTAATCCTTCCGTTCTTATTTAAAGCTTTTACTATATGCTTGTTTTCTTTCATTGTACAAAAATGTTTTTCAAAAGAAACAATGTTTTTTAAATGTCTTAACTCAAAACTTATATTATGAGCAATAAGTACTTGTGTATTTTTACAAAAATTGACAAAATCTTCATCTTCACTAAAATAAGAACTGTAAGAAGAATCTGCTCGGTGTTTTAATATTTTTTCAGGTGTTAATTTGTGTACTGCATAGGAATAAGGATTAACACCCCACCTAGAGAGATAATACCTGTGAAACTGTTCTATTACTTCATAGCTATTATCACGTAGTTCAAGTTTAACAGCGGCTACTTCAATTACATCATGTTCATTAGTACTATTTGTTTCAAAGTCTAAGATAATCATTTTTAATCCTTTAAAAAAAGAATTATATCCAATCTAGATTAATAAATTGAAGACTAAAAACAATAATTACAAAAAAATGAAAAGAGTTTTATGTATTATTAGTTAGAATATTTGAGCAAGGAGTTTTTATGAACAATACAAAACAAAGCCTTAGTTTTTACCTTGGGCGATTTATAATAGTACTTAGTATACCTTTCATACTTTACAGTTTTTTATTCTTAGCATTTTTGGGTTATGTGCCTCTACAAGTAGAGATGCATACCCTTATTACCAATGCTTTAATTTTATTGATTTTTATTTCTTTTATTCAACACAATGCCTGGTATTCCCTAGAAAAATTTAAAACAACTTTTACTAAAAAAACAGCAGGTATTGAAGAATATATTAAAGAAAATGAAATTATTATATCTGGCAAAAAAAAATCACTCTCTTCTTTGGAGCATTTTTTTGATGATGATTTAAGAGAAATTAGAAATGACCACTTTTCTTCTATAGCAGCATCTATCTTTCCAACATTAGGAATATTAGGTACATTTGTAGCTATTGCTATATCTATGCCAGATTTTACTTCTTCTTCACAAGAAGCATTAGATAAAGAAATCTCTTCGCTCTTAGCAGGTGTAGGTACAGCTTTTTATGCTTCTATATATGGGATATTTTTGTCTCTTTGGTGGACTTTTTTTGAAAAAAGGGGTTTGTCTAAGATTGAAACTATTATTTATAACTTAGAAGAAAAATATGAAAATAAGGTTTGGAATAAAGAAGAAATAGAAATTTTAAGTCTTATTCAAAATAAAAAAAACAATGATACTTTATTAAACAATATACAGCATTTAATTTCTCCTTCTTATGTTACAAGAATAGAAGAAATTGCAAAAAGTAAATTAGAAGAAATAAAAAACCTCAATCTTGAGCATCAAAATGTGCATCAACTCTTATTAAATAAATACAAACATCTGGAAGATTTATTAGCAGAGTCTTCAAAAACAGAAACAAGTATTCAAAACAATTTAAATACCTTAGAAAAGTCTGTACAAAGTACCAATTCATCTTTGGTTTTAAGTATTGAAGAACAAAACAAACATTCAAAAGCATTAAAAGCAGAAATATACTCTGTTCTTTCTTCTTTTGAATTAATATCAGGAGATTTGAAAAATTTAGGGGAACAATTAATTGCGAAAAGTATAAGTGATGAAAAGAAATAATAATAACAACAATAATAATACCAACTTCTGGATTTCTTATGCAGATTTAATGGCAGGATTATTGTTTGTATTTATCTTACTTATTGGTGCAATTATTGTTAAGTATTCATTTTTGGAGAAAAAGTCTGAATTATTACAGGATTCTTTAAATACTGAAAGTTCTGCATTAATACAGGCAAAAAAACTTATAAATGAAAAAAATGAAAAAATCTCTTTAACACTTAAAGAATTAAAACAAACATCTGCTGCATTAAAAGTAAATACACAAAACCTTGTAAAAAGTACAAAAACGCTTGATGAAAAAAATGAACTCCTAAAAAATAAAGAAATTATTTTACTTGATTTAATAAAAGAAAAAGATGATTTAAAAATATATTTAAGCCTTAAAGATAAAGAGTTTAAAGATCAAAGTCAAATACTTTCAAATACCAGTGTTTTATTAAAAAATAAAGAACAAGATTTATTGAAAAATAAAATTTTAATCATTTCTTTAGATGAAAATATTAAAAAACTCTTAACAACAAACAACAATAAAGACAAAGAACTTAAGAATATTTCTAAAAAGAATGATTTATTATTAGAGAGTCTAAATTCTTCTTATATTGTAATAGATGAAAAAAACCAAAACCTGCAAGAACTTCTAAAAACAATCTTAGAAAAAAAGGTTCTTTTAGAAGACTTTAAACAAAACAGTGATTCTTTAGATGATGAAATTCGTTTATTAAAAATACGAATACAAGAAAAAGAAGATAAATTTGCAGCTGTTGCCCAAGACTTAGTTATTACTAAAAATAAAATCAAGAACTTTACAGGAATGAAAGTAAAAGTCATTTCTTTATTAAAAAAATCTTTGGGCAGTGATATTAAAATTGATGCACAAAGTGGGAAAATCATTCTTTCTTCTAATGTTTTGTTTGAACAAGGAAAATCACAGTTAAAACCAGAGGCTAAAAAAGCATTAAAAAAAGCGGTTTACAATTATTTTAATACCATTTTAGAAAATGATGACATTAATAAACACATTGATAAAATCATTATTGAAGGGCATACTAACTCTGTTGGTAGTTTTTTATACAACTTAAATCTTTCACAAAAAAGAGCCTTTGCTGTGATGGATTTTATTTTTGCACAAGACTTTAAGAGAAAAGACAAACTAAGACATTTAGTAATTTCAAGTGGGCGTTCTTATTTAGATCCAGTTTATAAAAACAATATAGAAGATAAAGAAGCTTCAAGACGAATTGAAATAAAGTTCTCACTAAAAAATGAAGAAGCAATAAAAGAAATAGAAGCTATTTTAAAAGTTACTAAATAAGATTTAGTAACTTAGTTTAACGCAGTGTTCAAAGATTTTACTTCATATATTTTAGTTGCAACAGATTTTCCTTTTAATTCTATACTGTCCAAGTATTTACAAGTGAAATCATCTTTAATCGCTTCAAAAACCTGCGAAGAAACAATAATCTTAGTTTGGTATACCTTATTAATATTTTCAAGCCTAGCAGCCACATTAACACTGTCACCAATTATTGTATAATTCATTCTTTTACTAGAGCCAATGTTTCCAACAATTGTTTTTCCATAATGAAGCCCTATTCTGGTTTTAAAAGAAAAACCAAAATTCTTAAATAAGTTAGTATTAAAAATTTCTAATACTTTTTGTATTTCAAGAGCAGATAAAACTGCTTTATGTATTGGATTTTTAATATCAAGGGGTGCTCCCCAAAAAGCCATTACGGCATCACCTATATATTTATCAATAGTTCCTTCATTGCGTGAAATTATTTCTTGCATTAAGTGAAAATATTGCGATAAATATTTGGTTAAATCTTGATTGGATATTTCTTCACTAATAGAGGTAAAACCTTCTATATCAGTAAACATAATTGCCAATTGTTTTTCTTCTCCACCTATCTTAATTTCTTTTTTGCTTTTTACAAGAATTTTCACCAAATTATTAGGAACATATTTTGAAAAAGAGTTTAGTCCAATTTTTAGAGCTATCAAAGCATCTTGTGCGACTTTTATTTCGTATATATTTGAATTATTATCAATAGCATGTTTTAAATCTAAATCAACTAATCTTTCTATATCTTTAGTAAGTTTTGTTATAGGCAAAGAAATACTGTTTAAAAACTTTTTTAATATAAGAATAAACAATAAAAGCATAAAAATAGAGATAAACAAACCTTCAAAAAAGGATTCTTTAATACCTTTTAAAACAATACCTTCAGGAACAATAATAAGAATATTCCAAGACAAATTTTTACTAGGAGAGAATTGTTTCCCTACATAAATATATTTTTCACCTTCCTTATCTAAAATAGTAGTATTGTTTCTTAGATATGCTTTAGCACTAAGTGCAACAATATTATTCTTCTCTAAGTCATAAATAGTATTTAAAGAAGTGTTTTTTTTTCCTTGATTTTGTGAAGAAACAATAATATCTCCACTTGAAGACATAATTAATACAATACCCTTAATCTTTTGGGCTTCTTTTTTTACAAAAATAAGTAAATTATTCAAAGAAATATCAACAGCGCTTACTAATACTTTTTTCTTATTTTCATATTTTGCATAAGAAACAGTAATTCCCAGTTTTTTGGTTGATTCAAAGATATAAGGTTTTGAAATAATAAATTGATTTTTTAGTGCTTTTTTATACCAGGGTCTAAGAGTTGGATTGTATTTACTTAGCTCCTTTAAACTAGCCTTATTATCACGTATCCATGTTTCATAGCGGACATTATTAATTTTTTTAATAATCCGTGTTTCAAAATGTGGTTCTTTTCTGACTTGTATAAAGTTCGCTTTTTCATCTGCAATAAAAATACTTGATAAATGTTTTTTATCTTTAATATATTCTTCCATTACTTTATGTATATTTTCATAATTATCAAACATTAAAGAAGGGGTAAGCCCTGAAATAATTTTTAAAGCACTGTTCCCTTCATTTAAATAATCCATTACTTTAAAAATTGTTTTAGAGGCTAAGTCATTTTGTACATTATTTATATAAGAATGTGATTGTTTTGATGTTTTGTAATAATTGTAGGACATTATAATAATAAAAGACAAGAATATTAAACTTCCAAAAACAAGGCTTAAAATAACTATCAAGGGTCTTTTATTATTGTTAGTTTTCAATTATAAAAGACCTCTTACTTCATAAATTTTTGTTGAAATGCTTTTGCCTTTCAACGCCAACTCATCCAAATAAACAATATCAAAATTTGAAGCAATTTTTTCATAAACTTCATTGGAAATTATAATTTTAGTTTTATAGACTTTATTTATATTCTCAAGTCTTGCTGCTATATTTACGTTGTCACCTATTATTGTATAATTCATTCTGTCATTACTTCCAATATTACCAACAAGTGTTTTACCATAATGAACACCAATTCTGGTATTAAACCTAACTCCTACTTTTTTAAATAATTCATCATTAAAAACTAAAAGTTTTTCTTGTAAAATAAGAGATGATCTTACTGCTTTTTCAATAGGATCTTCAATATCAAGAGGTGCACCCCAAAAAGCCATAACAGCATCACCAATATATTTATCAATAGTACCTTCGTGACTTGAGATGACTTTTTCCATTACATCAAAATATTCTGATAAATACTGCGTCAAATCTTTTGTTAGCAGTTTTTCAGATATTGTTGTAAAACTTTCAATATCAGTAAACATAATGGCTAAGTTTTTTTCACTTCCACCAATTTTAATCTCTTTTTTACTTTTAATTAGAATTTTTACCAAATCCGAAGGCATATATTTTGAAAATGATTTTAAACCAAGTCGTAAAGAAATAAGAGAATTCTGTGCAGTATTAATCTCTGTAATGGTAGAACTGTTATCAATTAAGATATCTAAATCCAGTTGTTCTAGGTTTTTAATATCTTCAGATAAACGTATTATTGGTTTTGATAAACCCTGAGATATTTTTAAAGCGATTAATAAAAATAAAATTAAGATAATAAAAGAAATAATAAGTGTTTCAAAAAAAGTATTATTTACACCTTCTAAGATTTTACCCTCTGGAACTGAAATAACAATATTCCAGGATAAATTTTCACTGGGATTAAAGTTTTTTCCAATATATACATAGGTATCGCCTTCTTTATCTTTAAAACGACCTGTTTTATTCCCATTTAAATAAGCTTTTGCACTTTGAATAGTTACATTATTAAAATCAAGTTTATTTATATTTTTTAATAAAGAGTTTTTATTAATAACGTCCTCAGAAGAAACTATAATATCGCCTATTGAACTAATTAAAGAAATCACCCCTCCAATACTATTGGCCTCATTTTTAATAAAAGAGCTTAAAGAGCTCAATGAAATATCGCTTGCGACCACATATGATTTTTTTTCATTCTCATAAAAAGCATAATAAACAGTAATTCCAAGTTTGCCCGTCGAAGAAAATAAATAAGGTTCAGATATAGAAATTTTATTCTTTTTTGCATCTTTATACCAAGTACGTGTTCTTGCATCATAAGTAGCTAGTTTTTTTACAATTTTATTATTATCATATGTCCAAGTATCCATAAACACATCATCTTGTTTTTTTATAATTCTAAGTGCAAAAGCAGGTTCTCTTCTAACTTGAAAAAAATTCCCATTTTTGTCTCCAATAAAAATACTTGCTAAATGTTTATTGGTATGAATATACTCATTCATTACAGATAAAGTATTTTCATAATTAGAAAAAATTTCAGAAGGAGTGATGCTTGAGATTACCCTCAAAGGCGTATTTGCATCATTTAAATAAGCACTTGTGCGTGAAATAGTTTTTAAAGCCAACTCATCCGTAACTTTATTAATATACGCATATGAATGCAAAGAAGATTTATAATAGTTATAAGACATAATAATGACAAAAGAGAGTAAAAGAATACTAATAAAAACAGTACTAAGCTTAAAAGTTATGGAGTTTGTTTTTTTCATTTTTGCCTTTCTTTAAATACAAATCAAAAATTAAAATTATTTTTAAGTGATATATAATATTACATTAGTATTAAGCTTACCTTATAGCACAATAATTGCACCCGTTCTTTATAAAAACAAACACTTATAATTATTTATATTTTATGATAAATTATTACAATTTGTCATATATTTGATTATATCTTTCTTTCTTTCCTATAATTAAAAAAAGAAAAGGACTAATATGTCATTTATTAAAACTCTAGGCATTTGCCCCTCATGTAAAGTTGGAAATATTGAAATAAGAAAAAAAGAAATAAGAGGTAAAAAAGTCGAACTATATGCTTGTTCAAATGCTAATTGGTATACAGAAGATGATGGCGAAGTTTTCGAACTTACAAAAGATTCGACCTGCTCTTTTAGGCTTTGGCAAAATACTTTTTCAAGATATGGTTACTGGTTAAAACATAAAGATGTGCGTTCAATATTAAATGAAGAGGATACAATAGTAGAACTTTCATCAAAAAAAGTATTTTACGAAAACAATAAAAGTGTTTTTAAAAAAATAAAATACAAAAAATACATTGCTTTAGATTATGAATATGGTGCCAGTATTTTATTTGATATTGATTGTAAAGAAGAATAATCTTAAATAAGTTGCATATTGTACTTTATATAATAAAATTAGCTATAATTGTGCAAATATAAAGGCATACAATGATTGAAGAAGTAGAAATAACGGAAACACCAGTAAAAGAAGAAAAAAAAGTTTATACAAAAAAACCAAGAAAAATACTTGATAAAAATGCAAAACCAAGCAAAAAAAAATTAGCAAAAATTGCAGATAAAAAAGCCTTTGAAAAAAGAAAAGTTTTAAAAAAGAAAAAAGTTAAGAAAAAATCCAAACTAAAAAAGAGCAGATAAGTTACAATCTTATTTGTGCTATTATTAAGATAAAAGATATATAAAGTAAAAAAATGAAAAAATATATTCTATTTATCTTAATAAGCATATCCACGCTAGTATCATTGATGTTTTATTATATTAATTACAGTCAATTATCCTATCTTACAATGTCAAAAGAAATGTTATTTCAAGAAGCATTATCTAACTTTAAATCTATGACTTATACCAGACAATGGAATTCTGATCATAAATCTGTTTATGTTATACAGCACGACAATATAAAACCCAATCCTTATTTAGAAGACAATATTCTCTATACTAAAGAAAATAAAGTATTAATTAAAATCAATCCAGCGTGGATGACCAGACAAATATCTGAATTAGCAAATAAACATGGTGATTATTTTTTTAGAATAACTAGTCTAAGACCACTTAACCCAGATAATAGTCCTGATGGCTTTGAAAAAAGAGCTTTGCTTTATTTAAAAGATAAAAAAAGTGAAAAGTACTACACTGAAATTGCGAAAGACAAATATAATTTTTTAGGATCACTTAAAGTAAAAAGTTCTTGCATATCCTGCCACGAAGCTCAGGAATATAAATTAAATGACGTAATTGGAGGCTTAAGAGTTAGTATACCTATTCAATCTTATTTAGAAAATGTAAATGAAATAAAAAATAAATCTAATATTTTATATGGTATTACTCTTTTAATAGCTATTGTTTTTGGCTTTATAGCCTTCTATTTTTTAAAAATAATAAATAAAAGACAATATATCATTGAAAAATTAAATCAAAACTTAGAATACAAAGTTAAGGAAAGAACCAAAAAACTGGAACTTACAAGTAAAAAGTTAAAAACATCTAATGCAAAACTCATTAAAATTTCTACAATAGATTATTTAACAAAAATTTCTAACAGAAGATATTTTTTTGAATTAGGTGACAAACTTTTCAAATTATCTAAACGACACAACACTTCTTTTTGCCTTATTGCAATTGATATTGATTTTTTCAAGAAAATTAACGATAATCATGGACATAATATTGGGGATGAAGTTTTAAAATTTATTTCACTTACTATTCAAAATACTATAAGAGATACAGATGTACTAGCAAGAATTGGAGGAGAAGAATTTGCCATCATACTTAAAGATACCAATATTAATGGAGCAAAAGAATTGGCTGAAAAAATTAGATTTAATATTGATTCACATCTCTATACTACGTCAACACTCAAGATACATTGTACTATTAGTTTAGGTTTAGTATCAATGAATAAAGAAGATAAAAGTCTTTCTACCCTCTTGGATAAAGCTGATATTGCCTTATATCAAGCAAAAGAAGCGGGTAGGAATACCTATAGAGTTTTTCAACAATAATATACTATATAAGGATTTTTTATGATATTAGATATTTCAACACCAGCGTTGTTGTTTCCCGCAATTTCTTTACTATTATTAGCCTATACCAACAGATTTTTAACAACAGGGCAATTAATTAGAGGCTTAACAAAGAATTCAAATAAAGGTAAAATAGAACAAGTTACAAGACAAATTTTTAATTTAAAAAATAGAATTGAACTAATAAAATGGATGCAACTTTTTGGTGCATTTTCTTTATTATTATGCACTTTTTCAATGTTTTTTTTATTTTTCCAATACGATTATTATGGAAAAATAGTTTTTGTTTTATCTTTATTAGCTATGTGTATTTCATTAATAATTACAATGATAGAAATTTCTATATCTTCAATTGCTTTAAATATTGAATTAGAGGGTATTCAAAATAATTGTAATAATTACAAAAAATAATCTATAAAATCTCTTTTGAAGGAATACGTTAAAATTGTAATATAACTCAATATGAATATATTTAGTTAAAAGGTTAATTGTTACATGTGTAGGGAAATCATATTTAAAGTGGTGCTCACACCGGGATTTGAACCTGGAACCTCGTCCTTACCATGGACTTGCTCTACCGTTAGAGCTATGCAAGCATTAAATAGAATTTTAAATTAAAAAAAAGCTTATATGAAAAACAACTAAAGTTGAAATTCATATAAGCTTTATAAAATACTTAAATCTGGCAACGGCCTACGTTTCCGACAAGG
>JABSOM010000017.1 GCA_013215945.1 Campylobacteraceae bacterium | reverse complement strand
GTTGCCAGATTTAAGTATTTTATAAAGCTTTATCTTATTCAACTCTAAGTTGTTTAAGGTAAAGCTTTTTTTTTGCCTACTAACTATTGATTTTAACTGAATAGGATTACATAGCCTTTTTTTCTATGATTTTATAGGAAAAGGATTTTATGACCGTATTCATGGAATCTCATGCCTTTTCTCTTTTAAATCTATTCTTTTTTAAGATAAATATGAAACCATTTCACTATTCACTATTCACTATTCACTATTCACTATTCACTATAACTCAGTTATTTCCCAATGATCATACCCATTGTAAATCTTAATGAATATTCATTTTTAAAATTATTCTCTTCTTCCCAGTGTATTTTTGGCTCAAGTTTGAAATAAAGCCATTTTCTTGTTTTATGTTTATATTCTATTCCAAAATCATAATCTTTTACTTTCATATTTGAATTGTCATTATTTGTATTTATTGAAACTCTATATTTAAGAGTCTTTTTATAAGATAGTTTGTGATTAAGTTCAAGAGCATTAATAAACTTACTTATTTTATCTTTATCATCCCATCTATAAGTATTTGTATTCTTTAGATTAAGATGAAAGTTAATATTTCTTTGTAAAGATAAAGTACTTATAGTATGGAAATCAGAACTTTTATTAAATTGAATTTCTTCTTTAAAATTACTTTCCCAAAGATTAGAATACACTTTTTTAATTTTTACTCTAAGATATAAATAGGGCTTATTATTAATTTTTAAACCCCCTTTGACTTTTATTCTTGTATGCTTTGTAGCCTTTTTTACTAAAGGTGCTTTTTTATTAATAGAAGAAATATCCTTATTTTCTGTATCTTTTTTAAAATTGTTATGAAAAACATAAGAGAGTTTTTTTTCAAGTAATGGAAAATCAAAACGATAGGAAAAAAAACTTCCTAGTTTATTTTTATCATTGTCTTTGATATCGTAATACGTCTCTAAATGTATACTTGAATTTTGAAACATATCTGTACTTTTATTTCCTGTGATTTTTTCATCCATCTTTTTAGTATATTTATTTAAAAATAAGTATATGTTAGCAATTTTTTTTTCAACTTTATTTATTGAACTTGAATTGTTTGTATCTTCCTTCGCTTGGACGGTATGTAAAGCAAAACAAAAAATAGGTAAAACTAAGCAAAGGATAATTCTGAGTAAATTATTCATAATTAACTCCTAGTCTTATATATATAATCACATGATTTCACTTAATACTTTAATAAGGATAAGAAGTAGTTTTTAAAATAATTATTTGTATTATTCATATTGATTATATTAGTAAATAATATAAAGTTTTAATTAATAAATATATTTAGAGGACGGTATAAGGTATGTTATAGCAAATGATAAATTCTTTTCTTAAAAAATACACTAATTATTTTATTAAGAATTATAAAAAAGTAAGCTAATATTATAGATACAAGAAGAAAATAAAACCATCTATCTTAAGCTAAAAGATTCTGATTCTAGTATCAATTATTTTAAATTTAGTTGTATTAAATGTTTAGTACAACTAAATTTTCAAAAGCAAAGGAAAATAAGTGAGATATTTAAGATATAGAAAAAATAATGAAACTAAACCAGGAGTAGAGGTTGCTGGTATAATCTATGATATAAGTAATTTAGTTAGTGACATAACAAATAAAACAATAGAAAATTTGTTAAAAAAAGAAATAGATGTAAGCACTTTAAAGAAAGTAGATGCATATGATAAATTAGAAGTTCCTATTGATGGAATTAAAAAAGTAATTTGTATTGGGCTTAACTATGAAGATCATGCAGAAGAAACAGGTATGAAAATTCCTTCTGAGCCAGTAGTGTTTATGAAAGCTACTTCTTCAATTGTAGGCCCAAATGATGATGTTGAAATTCCAAAGAATTCTACTAAAACAGATTGGGAAGTTGAATTAGGTGTGGTTATTGGAAAACGTGCTAAATATATTAAAGAAGAAGAGGCTTATGATTATATAGCAGGGTATACCATTGTAAATGATGTGAGTGAGAGAGAATTCCAACTTGAAAGAGAAGGACAATGGACTAAAGGAAAAAGTCATGATACTTTTTCTCCCATTGGACCCTATATAGTTACTAAAGATGAAGTAGGAAATGAAGATAATTTAAAAATGACATTACATGTTGATGGCAAACTTTTTCAAAATGGTTCTAGTGCTACTATGTATTATAAAGTTCCTTTTATTATTGCTTATTTATCTAAGTTTATGACTTTAGAACCTGGAGATGTTATTTCAACAGGAACGCCCCCTGGTGTTGGGTTTGGACAAAAACCACCAATATATTTAAAAGGTGGGCAAACCATGGAACTAAGTATTGAAAAACTAGGTTCTCAGAAACAAATAACAGTAACATTATAATTTAATCTTAAAATTAAGTCATTCAATAGATAAGAATTTTAAATAAATTTAATCACATTAAATAAAAAGCCCTAAAATTTGGAAAAATACGAAAATTTTTGACATAAAATGAAATTATTATTATAGAATAAGTCAAAATAGAAAAAAGACTTATTTAAAGGCGAGATATGAGAAAAATTATTATAGTGGGTGCAAGTTATGCAGGTCTTTATGCTGCAAGAAAACTTTCATCTTCAAGTGATGTCGAAGTTTTATTATTTGATAAAAATGCTTATCACTACATTCAAGTTGAAGCATATGGCTATGTATCAAGTGTGTACAAGAAATCTGATGTAACAACAAATACAAAAGAATATATAGAACGATTAAATAAAAACGTGAAGTTTTATGAAAACTCTGTTCTTTCTTTTGATGCCGACAAAAAAACAATTACTACAGATGCAAATGAAGAATTTTCTTACGATAAATTAATTATTGCAACAGGTTCTTTAACAAACTTTCCTCCACAAGTTCCTAATATTGAAAAATACTCAAGAGGAATTAAAACCTTACAAAGAGCAAGTGAAGTGGAAAAAACATTTTCTGATATTTTAGCAAAAGCTAAAAATAATGACAGTGATGAAAAAACAGTTTACAATATGGCTATTGGTGGAGCTGGACTTTCAGGTGTTGAAATAGCAGCTGAAATGGCTAATTTAATTAAAGAATCAAATATTAACAGAAGTAAGTTTGAACTTAATATTATTATTGTTGATGGAATGAAAACAGTACTTCCTGGAATGGATGAACGTTTGGTTTCTTCTTGTCATAAACGATTAGAAGACTTAGGTGTTCAAATTCACTTAGGATCTTTTATTAAAGACGTGGATGAAAACAAAATTTATTTAATGAATGATGTTGTTATTGATTATGATTATTTTGTTTTTACAGGTGGAGTAAAAGCTATTACAATTCCATCTTCTAAAGAACATGAAGTAAATAGAATGAATCAGTATATACTTAATGAATCTTTACATTTAAAAGATGAAGAAGATGTTTATGTTATTGGTGATGCAGGAGAAATGGAGCTTGATGGCAAATACTATCCTCCCACAGCACAAATTGCAATTAAATCAGGAGAGTTTGTAGCTTCTTCAATTCTAAACAATACTAAAGATGCTTTTACTTTTAAATCAGCTGGTGTATTAGTTGCTTTAGGGGGGTCGTTTTCAATTGGGCTTGCAAATGACAAATATTATGTTACTGGATTTATCGCGAATATGATGAAGAAAGTAGTAACAAAAATGCATAAGAATAAATTTAAATAACTATAAGGAGAAGAATTTTCTTCTCTTTTATTTTTCACTTCTTTTAAATACTTCTCAATTTTTACTGTTTATAATAATATTATTTCTGGATAGTTAAGCTTGAGTATTAAAATAAGTATTTTTGAGCAAAAAAAAAGGATTGCAAAACTGCAATCCTTTTATCGGATAATACCGAAGCATAGAAGGAAAGAAGACTACAGTCTTGCTTCGTATCTTCTAAGCATATATAATTTTTTAAGAGCTTTTTTCTTCGCATTAATTTTTTGTTTCTTACGCTTTTCAGTCATGGGTTCAAAAAATCGTCTAGCTCGAGTTTCTGTAACAATAAGATTTCTATCACATTGTTTTTTAAATCGTCTATACGCTTCGTCAAAAGATTCACTATCTTTAACTTTAATTCCGGGCACTAAAATCACCCACTTTCTTTTATAGATTTTGATTGAAATCATATTTAAAACTTGCTTAAGTCTTATTAAATTGAAGAAAAATTAATATTTTGATATAATAAATCAAAATAAACATCGAAGAATAGGACATAATAGTGAATTTAACTCATTTAGATGAAAATAACCGACCTAAAATGGTTGATGTGGGTTCTAAAGAAGAAACATCAAGAGTTGCTATTGCTTCTGGGACTATAACAATGAGCCAAGATGCGTTTGATGCAATTGTTAATAATACAGGAAAAAAAGGCCCTGTTATCCAGACTGCAGTAATTGCAGCTATTATGGGGGTTAAAAAAACATCAGAATTGATTCCTATGTGTCATCCTTTATTATTAAGCGGAATATCTTGTGATATTGAAGAATTAGCATCTCTTCCAGGTTTTAAATTGTTTGTTACTGCCAAATTAAAGGGGCAAACAGGTGTTGAGATGGAAGCATTAATGGGAATATCCATTGGCTTATTAACTATTTATGACATGGTAAAAGCCATTGATAAATCAATGATTATTTCAAATGTACAGCTTGAAAAAAAATCTGGTGGAAAAAGTGGTGATTTTTCAAGAAAGAATTTAGAAGGAAATATATAGTGGTAGATTTAAATAAAGAAAAATTAAAATTAGATTATCCTTGTTCTTGGGCATATAAAATTGTTATTTTACAAGAAGATAATGCGAAAAAAATAGTAAAAGAAGTATTAGAGGGGCGAACACATACTTTAGAAGCCTCAAAAACAAGTAAAAAAGGTAAATTTGCATCCTTTAATATTGATCTAATTGTGCATAATGATGAGGACAGAACATATTTATATGAAAGATTAGGTAAACATAAGCAAATTAAAATGGTTTTATAAGAAATAATTTTATACAATATGCATTATGAATAGAAGAAATTTTTTAAATCAAGCAAAACTCCTTACTATTACTACACTTAGTAGTACAATAGCAGCTCCAATTTTAATGGCAGATGTTAAAATAATCACGCCTAATGATTCAATTGGACAAACCTTAAACAATCAGCACAGCGATATCTTTTTACCAGGTGAATATCAAAAAGCACTTAAAAGCTTACGATATAAGTTAAAAATGGTGCAAAGACATGTTGGTTATGGAAACTTTAATATCCTATCTTTTGATGATATGTTGTTTATTGGAAGAAACTACTCTAAAATAGGAAAATTTACAAAATTGGAGCTTGAATTTATTGAGTCCATTTTTTATTATGATCCCAGAGTACATGGTTTTTATGGCGATAGAATAACCTATTCTTTAACTGATAAAATTTATAAAAAAGCCTTATATAAAGTCCCAAGAACAGGTCATTATTTGTATAAAGGTAAAACCCTAGAAGCGTATAATCATATGAAAAAAGACATTGGAAACTCAATTATATTAACTTCAGGTGTACGATCTGTTGTAAAACAATTAAAGTTGTTTGTTGATAAATTGTATTCAAAAAAAGCCAACTTATCGTTGACTTCACGATCAATTGCTCCTCCTGCTTTTACTTATCATTCTATTGGAGATTTTGATATTGGTAAAAAAGGTTTTGGTTATGCAAATTTTACGGCACGTTTTGCTTTAACAGATGAATTTAGAGAAATGAAAAAATTAAAATATATTGACATGAGATACACTGTTAATAATAAAGATGGAGTGAGATATGAGCCTTGGCACATTAAAATTATTTAGACTGGCCCTGCTTGCAGTATTTACACAATGTTTATTTGCAAATACTTTACCTGATTTTGAGCTTATTAAAAAAGGACAACAAGACAATAATACTTTATTAATAATTGGTGGAATCCAAGGGGATGAACCAGGTGGTTTTATGTCTGCTTCTTTAATAGCAACACATTATACTATTACAAAAGGCTCTGTTTGGGTTGTTCCTAATTTAAACTTTGATTCTATTATTAAACGTTCACGCGGACGTTTTGGTGATATGAACAGAAAATTCTCAAACCTTTCAGAAAAAGACCCAGATTTTGCTAATGTTGAAAGAATTAAAAATATAATTCAACAAAATGATGTAAAAATGATTATTAATTTACATGACGGAAGTGGATTTTACAGAAAAAAATACATTGATAATATGCATTCTCCTAGACGATGGGGACAAAGTGTTATTATTGATCAAACAAAAATAAAAGTTGAGAAATACAATAATTTACTAGAAATTTCTAATAGAATTACAAAATCAATTAATAAAAACCTTATAAAAAAAGAGCATTATTACGAAGTAAGAAATACAAAAACTAAAGACGGCGATATAGAAATGGAAAAATCTTTGACCTATTTTGCTATTAATAGAGGAAAATCTGCTTTTGCAAATGAAGCGAGCAAGTCTCTTCCTGTGCATCAACGAACATATTATCATTTATTAGCATTAGAAGAGTATATGGCCGTTATGGGTATTGAGTTTACACGAAATTTTAAATTACAAGGCCGTGCTTTAAAAAATGTTATTGATAATGATATTTCTATTTCCTTTCATGATAATAAAGTGCAATTGCCTTTATCAAAAATAAGAAATATTATTAAATATTTTCCTATTAACAAAGATGGAATACTAAAATTTAAAGCAAGTAATCCTTTAATGACAATTGTTAAAAAAGACAATATGTATGCTATTCATTATGGGAACAGACGTGTTGCTAGATTAATTCCTGATTATTTGGAGATTGATGACATTAATAACTTTGTTGAAGTAAAAGTTGATGGCATTAAAAAAGAAGTTAAACTAGGTACTTTACTTTCTGTTACAAAAAATTTCTATATCTTTCCACAAGATGATGTTCGTGTAAATATTATTGGTTATTCAAGAAAAAATGTTAAAAACGAATCGGGTATTTCTGTTTCAAAAAATCAAATAATGAGAAAGTTTTCATTAGATAAACGTGGTAAAATTTTTAGAGTTGAATTTTATAAAGAGAAAAAATTTGCAGGAATGTTATTGGTACATTTTAATAAACGGAAGCAAAAAGCTATTGCATTTAATAATACGAATGAAAGAGCTTCTTTAATTATTAAATAAAATGAATAATACCAAAGGTATTATTCACATAATTCTTTTTTAATTTTTTCTTGATTGATTTTTTTCTTTAAAGCTTTAAGTACTTCTTCTACTCTATCAAGCTCAATTCTTACTTCTTTTGCTATGTCTTCTTTTGAAAGTCCATTTCCTTGTGCCACAAAAACTTTAAATTCTTTTTTTGTTAGTTTTCTTTTTAAGGTTTCAATTAACGCTTCTTCTTCTTTTAAATCTCCAACTAATTTCTCAATTAGGGACCGAACTTCTTTTCTATAATTCATAATACTATCCTTTTATCCACGTACTTAAGTTATCTATATCACTATAAGATGTTAAATCCAAATGACAAGGAGAGACTGAGACGTAGTTTGCTTTAACTGCTTCAAAGTCACAATCTTTATTCTTGCTTTCTTTCCAAGATAAAGGGTGTGCTCCAATCCAGTAATATTCTTTCTCTCTTGGATCTAAATGTTTATGCGTAATATGACCATAATTTCTATGTCCTACTTTGGTAATTTTAATACCTTTGCATTCATTTATATCAATAAGCGGAATATTAACATTTAAAAACTTTCTGCTTGCTAAGGGAAATTGCCCTTCAAGTATTTTTTTCGCAAGTTTTTGTATGGTATCTTTTGCTAATGCATAGTTAAAACCTATTTTTAGGGATTTATAACCATCTGTAAATACCTGTGAAATTGATATAGCTGGTATGCCTTGAAGCACTGCTTCCATAGCACCTGCAGCTGTTCCTGAATAGGTAATATCTTCTCCCATATTTGAGCCAATATTAATACCAGAAATAACCAAATCAGGTCTGTTTTTGTCTGTAAATAAATTATTCAAAGATACAAAAATACAATCTGTTGGTGTTCCATCATCCATTTTATAAAAATCTTTTTCTATTTTAATCATACGCAGTGGTTTATCCAAAGTAAGGGAATGCCCACAAGCAGATTTATTCTTAGCAGGTGCAACTATTGTTAGTTTTGCTAGTGGGCTTAAGGCTTCTATTAAGGCACGTAAGCCAGAAGCATCAAACCCATCGTCGTTTGTAATTAATATATGTTTCATTCTATTATATAAGCTCCCTTGAGTGATTTGATCATGTTAACAACATTTGAGTGGACTTTAAAACCTGATTCTAGCTCAATATCGCCTAATTTTGATTTTACTAATATTTTCAAGTCTCTTTTCCCTTGATTGTGTGCAATTATTTCAAATAAATCATAAATAATTTTATCAGAGTGTGCAAATTCAACTGCTATATGTAAAGGTGGTTCAGCAATAACTTTGGCTTTTACTTTTAGTTTTTCTTTTTTTGCATCTCTTAGGGTCTCAATTTTTCTTAAAGATATTCGTGTGAACATTTCATCTTTTTGAATTTTTACTTTAAATGCTATGGGTTCTTCTAAATCAAAATCTTCTTTTAATTCTTTGATTTTATCTTCAAACATCATCAATTCAATATTTCCATGTAAATCCATAATCGTTACAATAGCAAACTTATTTCCTTTTTTGGAAATTCTTTCATTAATGGTTTCAACTTTTCCAACAAATAAAGCTTCACTTCCATCTGCTATTTCATCAATTTCAGAAGATAGGGTATATTTTATTTGTGAGAGTTGTTCTCTGTATTCATCTAAAGGGTGTCCTGATACATAAAATCCCAAAGAGGCTTTTTCAAATTCAAGAATTTCTTTTGCAGAGTATTCTTCTAAAGGTTCAAGATTAATATCCATTCTAGTAATTTCTGCATCGTCTCCAAATAAAGAACCCACTGCTTGTTTTTTCGCTTTCATTGAGTTTTTTACTGTTTCAGAAATTAATTCAATTTGTTCAATCATTGAACGTCTTGTAATTCCAAAACAATCAAATGCACCTGATTTAGAAAGAGCTTCAATAACTCTTTTATTTACTTTACTTCCATCAATTCTTGAAATAAAATCAGATAAATCCTTAAAATCTCCTCCTTCATCTCTTGCCTCGATAATGGACTTAATCGCTACATCTCCAGCACCTTTTAGTGCTCCCATTCCAAACATTACTACTTCTTTTTTATCGATTCTAGTTGCTGAAAATACCAAATACGATTTGTTAATATCAGGTGGAAAAAGTTCAATCTTTAATCGTTTTACTTCATCCACATATTTTACAACTTTATCCGTATTGTCTTTTTCTAGGGTTAATAATGCTGCCATAAATTCAGTAGGGTAATAGTTTTTTAAATAAGAAGTGTAAAAAGTTACCATGGCATATGCAGCTGAATGCGATTTATTAAATCCATATCCTGCAAACTTAACAATTAAATCAAATAGTTCTTCACAGTGTTCTTTGTTATACCCTTTTTTAACGCCACCTAAAGCAAACTCACCTTTTAATCTGGCCATCTCTTCAACAATTTTTTTACCCATAGCACGCCTAACTAAATCCGCCCCACCAAGGGAAAAACCACCAATAGTTTGTACAATCTGCATTACTTGTTCTTGATATACAATTACTCCATAAGTAGGCTCAAGGATAGGTGTTAAGGGTTCAGTAAATTCATCGTAAAAATAATCAATTTTAGCCCGTCCGTGTTTTCTGTCAATAAAATCATCCAACATTCCGGACTCCATAGGACCTGGTCTGTATAAAGCAAGTACGGCAATAATATCTTCAAAATTATCGGGTTTTAAGCGTTTACATAAATCTTGCATACCATCTGATTCTATTTGAAATAAACCAATAGTATTTCCTGTTTGAATTAACTCATAAACACCTTTATCATTTACATCTGCACGTAAAAAATCAATTCGTTTCCCATGTCTTTTTTCAATTAGTTTATTGGCTGCTTCAATTACTGTTAGGGTTTTTAATCCCAAGAAGTCAAATTTAATTAAATCCACATCCTCAACATATTTTCCATTGTATTGGGTTGCTAGCGTATCTAGGCCTGAGGGTTTAAATAAAGGCGTTTTATTCCATAAAGGTTCATTCGAAATAACAACACCAGCAGCATGTGTTCCTGCATTTCTGTTTAAACCTTCAAGAGCAAGAGCAAGTGTCCATACTCTTTGTGCTTGAGGATCTGAATCACAGAGCTCTTTAATCTTTGGTTCTTTTTTATAAGAATCTACAAGATTAATTCCAAGTTCATCAGGAATAAGTTTTGCCATAGCATCTGCTTTGGAATAAGGCATATCTAAAACCCTAGCAACATCTCTTATTACTCCTTTTGCAAGAAGTTTTCCAAAAGTAATAATTTGAGCAACATTAGCCCGTCCATATTTTTGAACCACATAATCAATAATCTCTCCCCGTCTTGCTTGACAGAAATCCATATCAATATCTGGCATAGATATTCTCTCAGGATTTAAAAATCTCTCAAATAAGAGCCCATAAGGCATAGGATCAATATCGGTAATCTCAAGTGAGAATGCAACCAAGGAACCAGCAGCTGATCCCCTTCCAGGGCCTACTGGAATATCCATTTCTTTTGCAACAATAACAAAGTCCCAAACAATAAGCATATACCCTGGGAATTTCATATTATTAATAATATCTATTTCAACTTGTAAACGGTCTTTATATTCTTGATGTTTTTTTTCATCTACAATCAATAAACGTTTATCTAACCCTCTCCAACACTCATCAATAAATAAAATTTTATCGTTTTCAAGCGAGTATTCAATATCGGGTTCTGGCAATACAAGTGAATGAACTTCTGCTTTATCTCTTGTAAATTTAAAGTTAGGAGGGGTTGGATCTCCTAGTTTTATGGTTAAATTACACTTATCCGCAATTTCTTGTGTAGCATGTATAGCTTCTGGAATATCAAAGTACAATTGTGCCATTTGTTCGGGTGTTTTTAAATAAAACTCATGAACACTGTGTCTTAATCTGTTGGGATCATCAAAAAGTTTATTCATAGCAATACACATAAAAGCCTCATGTGCTTCTGCATCTTTTTGTTCTGAGTAATGTGTATCATTGGTTGCAACAACTTTAATACCTGTTTCTTTTGCAATTCTTAAAATAGGATCATCAATAAAATGTTGATCAGGAATTCCATGCCGCATAATTTCTAAGTAAAAATCATCGCCAAAAATATCATGGTATTCTAGGGCAATTTCTTTTGCTCTTTCATAACCTTTTGCTCCATTTTTTAGGTTTCTTTCACTATTGGTATTTAAATGCCAAGAAATCTCTCCTTGTAAACACGCAGCCGAACAAACAAGTCCTTCTGAGCGCTCACGTAAAAGTTTTTTGTTAATACGTGGATAATAATAAAAACCATGCATATAAGCTTGTGAGGTTAAATACATTAGGTTTTTGTATCCTACTTCATTTTTTGCATATAAACAAAGATGGAAGCGTTGTCTGGTCGATTTATCATCAATTTCATCTGCGTTATGAATATAGGCTTCCATTCCAATAATTGGTTTAACACCTACTGCATTCATTGCATTGTAAAAATCAATGGCTCCAAACATATTTCCATGATCTGTCATAGCAACAGAAGTCATTCCCATTTCTTTTACTTTTTTTGCAAGCACTTTTATTTTATTGGCACCATCGAGTAAAGAATACTCAGTATGTAAATGTAAATGTGTAAATTGAGGTATATTTGACATGATAAATCTTTTGAATTATTTTTATATTATCGCGATTATATCTAAGAAAGAATTAAAATAAAAGCTAAAAAAATACTTACTTTAAAAGCTAAGTAAGTGTTAATTATTTATCTCTATAATCTTTTAAAAATTTCTTTAATTGATTTTGTGCTTCTTTGTATCCAAGGGCATAACAAGGCTCAATATCTTTAAAACTTAAAATTTTATACTTATTTAATTTTAAAGAAGTAAAATAATAATCACTGTTTTCAATTGCTGTAATCATATTTTTACTTACATGCCTAAAAATCTTTTTACGAAGATATTTAACAGGATTAAGATAAAGACTTTTTTTATTTTCTGATTTTGGAAACACATTGGATGAAAAAACACTAAAGTTTTTATTAAAAAAAGGTTTTGCCGCAAGATTATCAATAAAACCTCCATCAATGAGTTGCATTTTTTTATAGCTTATGGGTTTAAATATAGGAATTAGAGCAGATGATGCCATACATAAATCTATGATATTACCTTGGGAAAAATAGTGCATTCTTTTTCCTATGATATCGTAGGCATTTATATAAACTTTTTGTGATAAATCTTCAAGCTTCTCAACAGGCAAAAGCTCATTAATAATTTTATTATTATGGTCAATCTTTAGTAAACCCCTTTTAAAATAATTGAATTTTAATGCTTTTTTAATTTCTTTTGATTTGAAAATTTTAAATTGTTCTTTTGCACTTACTCCACTGGCATGAGAACAAGCAATAATACTTCCAATAGAGGTCCCTGAATAGGCTTCTATTTTAATATTCTCTTCTTCAAAAAAATGCAACATTCCAAGATGAAATGCTCCTTTTGCTCCTCCCCCACTTAATACCAATGCCAATTTCATATTTGTGAATCCTTTTGCTTATTATAAGTTTTTTAGTAAAAAATTCACTTAATTCTGTCACTAAAAAAGAAATATAACTTTCTAGCGTATAATTTGTCGCTTTTCATGAGTTTATAAGTTACATTTAAATAAAATTTATAAATTATCACTTTAAGGGATTTTCATGATTAAACTTATTAAGCAAGCTAGTTTTGCTCTTATTGCATCTACTTTGTTATTAAGCACAGGATGTGCCTATCAACAGCCAATGGATACGTCTCCATCAAATACTGATGAACCAACAGTTAACAAAGCAATAAAAGGCGAAATACTAAAAGTAAATCGTGCTAAAAAAAGAATGGAAGTATCTAATGATATGTCTACTCATGTAACAAGACAAATTTCTTTAGAACAAACAATTACATCATTAGCAACCCAAATGATGCAAAACAAAAAGTTTAACAGTTTTAAACCTGTACTAATTACTTCTTTTGTAAGACTTGATAACTTCAAAAAAACCACAGAATTTGGTAGAGTTATTGGCGAGAGTTTAATCAATGAATTATCAAACAGAAATTTTAATGTTATTGAATTTAGAGGACAGTTAGCTGTATCTATTAATGCCGAAGGTGAATATTATATTTCAAGAAATATTAAAAAACTAAAAGATAAAATTGAAAATACCTATGTAGTAGTAGGAACATATTCAAGACAATTCGAAAAAATCATGTTAAATGCAAGAGTAATTGATAATGAAAGTGGAAGAATTATTTCAAGTGCAAGAGCTACTTATGTTCATGGTTTAAGAAATGATTGTGTACTTTTTAAAGATTGTAAACCTGCTAGAAAAATTTCTATTGTTAAAGAATAAATAAGTGAATATAAATATACCCGCTTTTAAGACGTATTTTTTAATAATTGTAAGTATATTTATATTAAGTTCTTGTACTACGACTGTACCTAATGTATTTAATAAGTATTCGTGGTCTACTGATTTTCAGGCCCTTACTGATGAATTAGTAGAAAAATCTCTAAAAAGAATTAAAAAGAACGTAACACGTTCAGAAGTTGTACTGGTTTCTGATTTTGTAAACCTCTCAAAACTTGAAAACCCTTCAAAACTTGGTTTTGTATTATCAGAATCCCTGAAAAATACCCTATCTTCACAAGATATCATTATCAGACAAGTTGAATTTGGAAGAGATTTTACCATTGGGAAATATGGTTTTAACATGTTAAGTAGAAATTCGACTAAGATTTTAAAAAATAATATAAGTACGGCATCTTTTGCTCTTGTTGGTACGTATACCGTTACTAGCAAAAAATTGTTATTATTTGTAAAATTAATTGATATTGAAACAGGTTATATCTTATCTTCATCAAGTTTAACCACACGTTTAACAAAAGAGATTCATGAACTAGAAAGAGTTCCTAAACAACGTGTATCTTATGCACCTATGGTTTTATAAGATTTCTTGAATTAAAAACTGTGTATTGCATCTTCCTCTAAATTCATTTTTATTTAAAGATACAATGAAAGAAACACTTTTTCCTTCAAGTTTTGTTTCCCCAAATAAAATAGCTTCATAATAAAATCCAAAACTTTCTAAATATAATTTTAAGTGAGATTTGTCTTTTCCAAAGATTTCTTTTTTAATAATATTTGCATTACTTACTGTAAATATTGGTTTTAAATTATCTTGGCCGTAAGGTTCATAACGCTCAATTACATTCAAAAAATCCATAGATACACTTGAAACATCAAGTTCCCCTAATGTTTTTGTATTAATATACAGTTCTTCATCATAGTTATTAATGTTGAGATTCAAGTTTTTTCTAAATTCTTCTAAGTTCTCTTCTTTTAAAGCCATTCCTGCTGCATTCTTATGCCCACCAAAACCAAGAAGCAGATCAGAGGTAGTAGAAATCAGGGTATGTAAATTAATTTCACTGTTGGCTCTTGCACTGCCTTTTGCAATGCCGTTTGTAATAGAAAAAACAAAAGCAGGACGCTTAAAAGCATGGCAAAGTTTTGAAGCTACTATTCCAATTACACCTTCATGCCAGTTTTCATTCCAAACAACAATAACCTTATCATTTTTATTTACTTGACGTACTGCTTGATTGTTTATCTCATTTTGCAGTACTTTTCTTTGGTTATTCAGTTCGTTTAAATAATCCAAGTTATTTTGCGCGCTAAAAGTATCCGGAGATAAGAGAAATTCTAAAGCAATAGAAGCATCTTCTAATCTTCCTGCTGAATTTAGTTTAGGAGCTATAAAAAAACCAACATCATCAGAAGTATAAACTGTTTTATTTAAAGATTGTTTGAGTTGGAGTAAAGCAGGGCGTTTAGAATTTTTGAATTTTTGAAGACCAAATTTAACCATGGTATAATTAAGGCTATTCATAGGCATGATATCTGCAATAATTGCAATACATAAAATATCCATAAAAGAACTCATATCTACATTTAAATCAAGCTCTTTTTTAATAGCTGCGCAAAAATACCAGGCAATTTGTGCTCCGCAAATATCTTTAAAAGGGAAATTACAGTCTTTTTGTTTGGTATTAATTATTGCTAAAGCTAAGGGTATTTTATCTCCTACTGTATGATGATCAGTAATAATTAAATCAATGTTTTTTTCTTTTAATAATACAGACGCTTCATAAGCAGAAATTCCGTTGTCAACGGTTATTACTAAACCTTCTTCTATTTGATCTACAATTTTAGGAGAAAGTCCATAACCATGTTTAAAACGATTGGGAATAATATAGTTAATAGGGTAAGAGATTGTTTTGAAAAAATCTACCATAATGGTAGTTGAAACAATTCCATCTACATCATAATCGCCTACAATAGTAATTGTTTCTTTATTCGTTATAGCTTCTTTAACTCTTTTTGTAGCTATTTTGATATCTTTAAAACTATCAGGTTTAGGGATATTTGAAAGTTTGGCATAAGGATTATTCTTATGCCTTTCTTCTAATAGAGCAGTTAAATGCTCAGATGTAATTTTTTGCATTAATTATTTTTAATTGCCTGTTTTACAAATTCTAAAATAATTGGATTAGGGTTTTCTAATCTTGAAGTAAATTCTGGGTGAAATTGAACTCCTACAAACCATGGATGATCGTTTAGTTCTATTGTTTCAATAAGTCCATCAGATTCTCCAGAAACAATCATTCCCTTTTCTTCAAAACGTTTTTTATAGGTAGGATTGGCTTCATATCTGTGTCTGTGTCTCTCAAAATAGGTACCATTGTTTCCATAAGCTTTTTGAATCAAAGTACCTTCTTTGGGATTAAATGGATATTCTCCTAAACGCATAGTTCCACCCATTGGAGATTCATGTGTTCGTATTTGCTTCATTCCTGTTTGGTCCATAAATTCATCAATTAAATAAATAATTGGATCAGGTGTTTCTTTGTCAAACTCAACTGAATTTGCAGTTTCTAAACCTAAAACATTTCTTGCAAATTCAATAAGTGCTAATTGCATACCCAAACAAATTCCTAAATAGGGAATTTTATTTTCTCTTGCATATTGAATGGCTTTTAATTTTCCTTCAACACCACGATGTCCAAAACCACCTGCCACTAATACTGCATCAGAGTTTCCAATGATTTCGTAAGCACCTTCATCTTCAATTCGCTCACTATCACACCAGTTAATAATAACTTTAGTATTGGTATGAGCTCCTGCATGGATAAGTGCTTCTGTTAAGGATTTGTAGGATTCTTTTAATTCTAAGTATTTACCAACAAAAGCAATAGTAATTTCATCTTGTGGTACCAAAATACGTTTAACCAAAGTATCCCATTTTTCCATATCTGGTTTAATTGAGATATTAAAATGATCTGCAAGGGGAGTTAATATACCTTCTTTTATAAAAGCTAAGGGAACTTGATAAATAGAAGGTGCATCTGCTGCTTCAATAACAGCATTGTTATCAATATCACAAGACATAGCAAGTTTTTTCTTTAAAGATTTAGGAAGACTTCTTTCTGTTCTACATACCAACATATGTGGAGTAATACCAATTCTTCTTAATTCTTGAACGGAGTGCTGTGTTGGTTTTGTTTTAAGCTCACCTGCTGCTCTTATATATGGAATTAGAGTTACATGTACATTCATAGTTCTTGTTTTATCAAGTTCATGTCTGATTTCTCTAATGGCTTCTAAAAAAGGCATACCTTCAATATCACCAACAGTTCCACCAAGTTCAACTATTAAAAAGTCATGATCATCACAAGCTCCAAAAATTCTTGCTTTGATTTCATCAACTACATGAGGAATAACTTGAATAGTTTTACCTAAGTATCCCCCTTGTCTTTCTCTTTTAATTACAGAAGAATAAACTTGCCCTGTTGTGAAGTTATTTTTTGCACCCAAGGTTACATCAATAAATCGCTCATAGTTTCCAACATCAAGGTCAGTCTCAGCGCCATCAGCTGTAACAAAAACTTCTCCATGCTCTAGTGGACTCATTGTTCCTGGATCAACATTTAAATAAGGATCAATTTTTAACATTGAAACTTTAAATCCTGATTGTTTTAAAATTGTAGCAATCGACGCTGACGTAATTCCCTTACCTAAAGAACTCAACACTCCACCTGTTACAAAAATAAATTTTGTCATGCACATACTCCATCAATTATTTAATTTATTTTAAACTCAAATTATTAAGTATAAGTATAGAATCTCATAATAGCCATACTTTATAATTCATGTTAAGTTTTAGAAATATTTTAATTCCCTAACTTTTTGAGTTAATTATTTCGCGATTATATCTAAACAAAGTTTAGAAAGATATTTACTATTAGGATTAATTCTTTTAACTATTAAGATTAAAAGAGACTTTTAATCTTAATTTTTTTTGAGTTTATCCGCTCTTGGATAAATAAAGACTGCTTTTCTAAGAACAGAGATATTCTTAGGATCATCAATTGCATATGCCCTTATTGTTACAGTTATAGGGGTGTCTTTTTCATAATTATTTACTAAACGTGCTTTTGTTGATAAAATTAGTACTTTTTTTATCAATTTTTTGGGACCCAGAGAAAAAGGTTTAAAACGTTTGATTACAATTTCATCATGATCAATAATTTCTAAGTTAAAAACATGTTTTTTATTTTGTGTATTTTGAAAAAGAAGTAAAAAGTTATTTGTCACTTCATTGTTGTCTTTTATTTTATATAACATGGTTGTTTTATTAATATTAAGTAACATATGTTCTTTTGTTCCACCCATAATTACAAGTGCAAACAATATTAAACTCAAGGCTACTGCATACATAATAGTTGCTTTTCTGAAGATCTTTGTTTTTTTGTCATTTACAATTTTATTGGTACTTGACCACTGTACTAATGAAGGTTTTCCTAGTTTTCCCATTACTGTGGTACAGGCATCAACACATTCTAGACAGTTGATACATTCAACTTGTGTTCCTTTTCTTATATCAATATGTGTAGGGCAAACGGTGACACATTTTTCACAAGTAGTACATTCATCTAGCTCAGAAGCAAAATCTTTTATATTGAAAATACTTTTTTCTAATTTGTCATTGTAAATTTGGCCTCCACGTTTATTTGAATAAATAGCTTGGTAGGTATCATCATCATATAAAACGGATTGTACCCGCGAATAAGGACACAAATAGGTACAAAAATCTTCTTTCAGTTTGACGATGTCATAAACTAAAAAAGCAGTAATCCCTAGCAATAAACCTATTAAAAAAACATGTTCAGAAGGATTTTGTAAATAAAGGAAAAAATCTTCTGGTGGAACAAAAAACCACAGCAAATCAGCTGCTGCTAATAATGAAAGTAGGGTCCAAAGGAAAATTCCAATAACTTTTTTTATTTTGTTTTTGTTTTTTGAATAATCGGCATCTTTTTGTTTGTTTTTAATGCGTTTTAATCCAAGAATTTTATCTTCAATTAAATCTCTGTATACAACCCTAAAGATTGTCTGGGGACAGGCCCATCCGCACCAAGCTCGCCCTCCAACAGTGGTAGCAGCAAAAATACCTAAAAATAATAACATGAGTAAAAAAGGAAGCATATAAAGTTCTTGCATATCAAATGCTATCCCCATAAGATGCAATTGTTTTTTGTCAAATGACAAGAGGAAAATATGATTGCCATTAATGGTAATGAAAGGAACAACGAGCGTAAGAACCGTTGCAAAAACATACATATAATAACGTTTTATTCTATATGAAGTTTTAATAAGTGTGTTTTTCATGAACAACCTTAAATTTAAATATTAATTATTGTAATTATAGTGTAATTAATTTTAAAAGTATATTTAATCTAAAAATATTTAACTAAATTTATATTATAAGTTTAAAATAAGTTAAATTACTTGATTGAAATCAATTTTAGACGCTTGCACACTTTTTACACATAAAATTATTATAATTTAAAAAATAAAAGGAAAATAATGAAAAAGAATAATACTTTAGTTCAAGTTTTTGGCAAGATTGTTTTAAGTGCAAGTTTATTAACAAGCACGATGTTAATGGCATCTGGAAGTCATGGTGGAGGTCATGAAGATATGAGTAAAATGCAAAATATGGATATGAATAAAATGCATAAAAAAATGACAAAAACAAATAATCATATGGGGGATCATATGCATAATGGAAAAATGCAAAACCATATGAATTCAAATGGAAAAACAAACGAGCAACTGGCAAAATTAAAAAAGTCTAAAGAAGTGACAAAAACAAATGTGCAAAGTAAAGTAAACAATCATATGGGCGATCATATGCACAATGGAAAAATGCAAAATCATATGAATCAAGATGGAAAACCTAACGCAAAACTATAAAACACTAGACCATTAAAAGGAATAAAATGCAAAATATAAATGTACAGCATTTAAATAGAAGAGGTTTTGTCAAAGGTATAATTGCAGGAAGTATCATAGCCTCAACTCCTAGCTCTTTATTAGCTTCTAAAACCTATGCTAAAACATTAAAATGTAGTGAAATGAGTGGAAAAGAGTTTTATTTAACAATTGATAATACAATGGTTAATTATACAGGTAACAATGTTCTTGCCACAACTATAAATGGAATGCTTCCAGCTCCTACATTAAAATGGGTAGAAGGAGAAGAAGTTACAATACATGTAAAAAATAATTTACAAGAAGACAGTTCAATACATTGGCATGGAATTATCTTGCCTTCTAAAATGGATGGGGTACCTGGAATATCATTTGATGGTATTAAACCAGGGGAAACCTTTACGTATAAATTTACTTTGAATCAAAGTGGAACGTATTGGTATCATAGTCATTCTGGTTTTCAAGAGCAAACGGGTGTATATGGATCCATTGTTATTGAACCAAAAGAAAAAGACCCTTATTCTTTTGATGAAGATTATGTCATTGCTTTATCTGATTGGAGTGATGAAAAACCAAAAAATGTCTATAGAAAATTAAAAGTAGCAGGTGATTACTATAATAGAGTGGGTAGAACGGTTGGAGATTTTGCTAGTGAAGTGAAAGAGTTTGGCCTTTGGAATGCATTTAATGCAAGAAAAATGTGGAATAATATGTCTATGACAGATAGAGACTTATCTGATGTTTCTGGCTCTACTTATACCTATTTAATGAACGGGTATAATCCTGCTTCTAATTTTACTGCTTTATTTAAAAAAGGTCAAAAAATAAGACTTAGATTTATAAATTCCTCTGCTATGTCGTTTTTTGATATAAGAATACCAGGATTAAAAATGACAGTTGTTGCAGCAGATGGTAACAATGTTAAACCCGTTGAAGTTGATGAGTTTAGAATTGGAACGGCAGAAACATATGATGTTATCGTTGAACCAAAAGATCAAAAAGCTTATGCCATTTTTGCTCAAAGTATAGAACGATCTGGTTATGCTATTGGACATTTGACATATAATAAAAATGTTTTAGCAATGGTCCCTAAGATGGATGAAGTACCTGTATTAAGCCATGCTGATATGGGAATGGATATGAGTTCAATGGATCATTCTTCAATGGACATGAGTTCAATGAATATGCCCAAAACAAAACAAGAGCCAATGGACATGGGTTCAATGAATATGTCAAAAATGGATCATTCTTCAATGAATATGGATTCAATGAAGATGTCAGAAACAAATATAATGAAGCCTAAAAAAGCATATACGGGAAAACTAAGCAAAAAAATACCTATAACTTCTTTGGAAACTAAATGGGGTGTTCAAACAACTATGCAGGTTAAAAACCCCATGTATAGAATGGAAGATCCTGGCGTTGGACTTAGAAACAATGGTAGAAAAGTACTAACATATTCAGACTTACAGTCATTTAAAAATGCAAGTGATGAAGATAATTATCCTGATAGAGAAATCATTTTACATTTGACAGGTAATATGGAACGATATATGTGGTCAATAAATGGTATTAAGTTTTCCGAGTCAAAACCCTTAGAGTTTAAATATGGAGAGAGATTAAGAATCACCTATATAAACGATACTATGATGAATCACCCTATGCATTTACATGGGCTGTGGTCTGATTTAGAAACAGGAGATAATCAATTGGTAAGAAAACATACTGTTGTTGTACAACCTGGGTCAAAAGTTAGTATTAGAGTAACTGTTGATGCAAAAGGGCAGTGGGCATTTCATTGTCATTTGCTCTATCATATGTTGGGTATGTTTAGAAAAGTAATTGTGGTTTAAGGGAGAAATATGAACAAGTTATTAAAAATAAGTATAATAAGTGCAGCGTTGATTTCATCTTTAAGTGCAGCAGGAAAAGATGATCCTTTAAATTATAAAGTTACCTTTGACGCTTTACAAATGAAATACGATAATAATAAAGACAAAACCTTCGAATGGGACATGAATGCTTGGCTGGGATATGATTTAAATAAAATTTATATCTACAGTGAGGGTGAGCGAACAAAAAATGAAAATGAAAGTGAAAACCAAATTGTTTGGTCAAATGCCATTGCTCCTTATTGGGATATTCAATACGGTCTTGGAATTGATAAAACCAAAGAAAATACAAAAAATTGGGGAGTTTTGGCATTTTCTGGAATGAGCTCATATTTTTTCGAAATTAGAACGGCTTTTTTATTAGATGATAATGGAAATTTAGGTTTAAGAGCAAGTGCAGAAAATGAGTTTTTACTTACACAAAAGTTACGAATTAATGTAAATTCTGAACTAAGTGCTTATAGTAAAGATGATGAAAAATATGAAATACAAAGAGGCTTTTCTTCTTTATCTTTAGGAGCAAATTTAAAATATGAAATTACAAAAGAATTTGCACCTTATATAGGTCTTTCATATGATAAATCTTTTGGTGATAATTCTTCCAGTGCAACAAGTTTAGTTCTTGGTATTAGCCTTTGGTTTTAAGTAAAACTAATTAAGAATAAGAAAAAAAAGCATTCACCTTAAGTGAATGCTTTTTTTATGTGTGTTATTTACTTTTCTTTAATCGTATTCGTCAATCAATAATTTTAGATATCTTTTTCCCTTCACAGGAGCAATATGATTAAGCTTATTTAATTTCATAAAGATTCCTTTTTAAGTATGTAAGAATTTAGAAAAGTAAATGACGGGGTTGATATATACGAAGTCTTGCAATAAAATTTGTATCTTTTGAATATTGTATAAATAGTAAAGGTTTTATCTTCATACCTTTAAAAGTTTTCAATACCTTTGCTAAAATATTATCTTTTTAAGCAAATTTTCTTTTCATTATCTTTATAATAGAAGTTTTCAACGGTTTGTTCTTTAAACATTTTTATTAAGCTTTGTTTACGTTCTATCCAACTGTCATGTAAAGCACATTGTCCATTTTCACAACATACTCCTATTCCTAAAATACATTCATTGTTCTCGATATTTTCATGTACCGCATCAAGTACATCAAGTATTCTTATTTTTGAAGGTTCTTTTGCCAAAGTATATCCTCCTTCTCTTCCTCTCGTGGAAAGGATAAGACCAGCTTTTACCAATTCATTCATGATTTTTGTTAGATACTTATATGGAATATTCAACTGTAGTGATAACTCTTTTGCATTACATATTCTGTTTAGTTCAGAAATTAGACCAATAACCCGAATGGCATATTGGGAAGTCACATTTAATTTCATTTATTTCTCCATAGATATTAATACAATAAGTATATCATAGTCAATAGTTTATTACTACCTTAAAGTAGTAATAAACTTAAATTGTATATTACTACCTTAAGGTAGAATTATATTTAGTTTGCTAGTATTTCAATTGCTACCTCAAGGTAGAATATAAAATGAAGGAAAAAATATGAAATTAAGCACTAAATTATTACTGGGGGCTATGACAGCTTTTATGCTGAATCAAAATGTATTAGCTAAAGAAGTTAACGTTGACATTACTGTTCAAGAACTGGAAATAGAGATTGATAATAAAGGTACAAAACAAATGATGTGGACTTTTGGAGGAACAATTCCAGGTCCAGTTGTGCGCGTAAAACAAGGAGACACAGTTAATTTTAATTTAATTAATCTAAAGTCTAATAAACAAAGTCACTCGATGGATTTTCATGCAGCACAAGTTGATGTTTTAGATGAGTTTTCAGAAATTAAACCTGGAAAATCTAAGAACTATACATTTAAAGCAAATTATCCCGGTGTGTTTATTTACCATTGTGGGGCATCTGCTATGAGTGAACATATTGCAAGGGGAATGTATGGAGTAATTATCGTTGATCCAAAAGATGGGTATACCGAAGATTATCCAAAACCAGATAGAGAATATGTAATTGTTGAAGGTGACTTATTTGAGGCAGGTACAAAACCAAATGATATCACTATGGGTAAGGGCTGGAAGGCATCTTTAATTAATGGAAAGGTATTTCATTATGATCCCGTTCATGATTCAGATGCAAGTTTAACATTAGAGTCAAAACCAGGTGAGAGAGTTAGAATATTTTTTGTAAATGCAAATATTAATGAATCAGTAGCATTTCACCCAATTGCAGGAATTTGGGACAGAGTTTATGATAATGGTAATCCAAAGAACATTAAATATGGTATGCAAACTGTTGATGTTGCACCTGCACATGGAATGGTGTTTGACCTTATTAGTCCAAAGGGTAAAGATACTAACAATGCTTTGGTAAATCATAGAATGAAAAGAGCATTAAACGGAGCAATCACTGTTTTAATGAATCATGAAGATTATGATGGTAAAAAAGGCCAAGATGGTAATTTAGTTCTACGAGAAGAATAGGCGAGAGGTTAATTTATGCGTAAGCCATATCATTTGATGACTTATGATAATAGGATAGGAAAAAATATGAAAATAATAACAAAAATAGCTGTACTTATATTATTTGCTTTTAACATATCATATGCAGATATCAGAACTACAGTAAAAAACGATTGTGCTTCTTGTCATTCATTTAAGAAAGTTGAGACAGACTTCACTCAAAGATTAGAGAGAAAGGGATCCCCTTTATATTACGCAGGTAATAAATACAATGAATCGTGGTTGATTAATTGGTTACAAAACCCAGTAACAATTAGACCTGGTGGTTCATTTCCTCCTAATCATACGATTGTGACCGATGAGGGTGATATTATTGATGAAAAAACTTTACCTAAACATATGAAACTGTCACAAAAAAAAGCCAAAGAAGTGGCACAATATTTAATGACTTTAAAGGCACATCAAGATTTAATCGACAAAGTAAGCTATAAAGCCAAAAAGATTTCAAAATCTTCAGGAAGAATGAATTTTGCAAAATTTCAAGGATGTCTGTCTTGTCATAAAGACAGTTCTACTGAAGGAGGGCGTTCTGGCCCTGAACTTTATACTGCATGGAATAGATTGCAAGCTAAATATATAGTGTCTTATTTAAAAGAGCCACAACTTTGGGATAAATTTACCATGATGCCTAATAAACATTTAAAAGATTCAAAAATTCAAAAGCTTGTAGATTATTTAAAAGTAATAGGAGAAAGTAATGACAAATAAATTAAAACGAAGCATTATAAGTATCATGATACTTGCAAATGTCTATGGATTTGCTTCTGAAAAATTAAATGACAATAAGAGTGATAAATATCTAGGGAAACAACTTTACCAAGTATATTGTGTTCAATGTCATGGAATAACAGGTGATGGTTATGGCATCAATGTTGAAGATATGAGTGTTTTACCAAAAGATCATACCGATAAAAAAGAGATGATTACAAGAAGTGATGCAGATTTATTTAAAGCCATTAAATATGGTGGGAAGGCTGTTAGTAAATCAGCTTTAATGCCTGCATGGGAGGCCAATTTAAGTGATAAACAAATTGATGCAATCGTAGTTTATTTAAGAGATGTCTGTTGTTCAGATGAAGGAGAAAAATAATGAAACTAAAATATATAATATTTTCATTCTTATTTACTAGCAGCACTTTATTTGCACAGGTACATAAGTTTGATATGACGATAGAGGAAGGTACGGTACAAGTAACTCCAACTTTTAAATCAAAAGCATGGGGATTTAATGGTCAAGTACCTGGTCCTCTTATTCATGTAAAAGAAGGTGACGATTTAGAAGTAACGGTTATAAATAAGACAGCTTTACAACATACAGTCCATTGGCATGGTGTTTATCAAAAAAATTCATGGAAAATGGATGGAGTTCCCGGAGTAACTCAAATGCCAATAGAACCAGGAGATACTTTTACGTATAAATTTAAAGCAGATAAACCTGGAACATTATGGTATCACTGTCATGTAAATGTACCAGAACATGTTGGTTTAAGAGGTATGTGGGGAATGTTAATTGTGGACCCACTAAAGCCAACGCCTCTTGAAAAAGAAGTGACAAAAGAAGTGATTATGGCATTTTCAGGATGGGATTCAGAAGTTGCTAATGAATATGGAAAAGGTGGACATCCAAGAGATGTGAATGACTATCACTCAATTAATGGAAAAGCTTTCCCATCAAATGCTCCTTTAAAAGTTAAAGAAGGTGACGTATTAAGAATTAGATTACTTGCAGTTTCCTCAAATGTGGCATTTCATACGCACGGCCATGATATGTGGGTGACACACAAAGATGGCTTGCCCCTAGATAATCCCTATTGGGCAGATGTAGTTCCTTTACTTGAAGGAGAGAGAATAGATGTTATCGTTCGAATGGATAATCCAGGACTATGGCTTAACCACGATCATATAGAGCACCATACCTCAAATAATGGGAAAATGCCAGGAGGCTCCGTTCTTATTATAGAATATGAAGGTGTAGAAAAACCTGAGTGGTATGTATGGAAAGATCAGCAAGAAAGACCGGATTATTTTTTAAGTGAAAGTATGAAAAAACCTTATGGAATTCATAATACTGCTTATTTTAAACTTGATCCATTAAAAAAAGAAAAGAGAAAAAAGAGAAAGAAAAAAAAGAAAAACTAATATTTAGTAAACGTTTGAGAGTCATTTTTCTTTCAAACTTTATAAAGTCAAGTTCTATTTTTTCTCATATGAACTCTTACTCATTTATCTTATCTCAGAATTTTTAAATTTTGAGTATGAATCTATCTTATCATTTTTTGTTTCTTATTATAGATTTATCTTGTTTCTTACATCGTAAATCAATATACAAATGAATAATATCTAAAGCAGCTGGAGTAATTCCCGATATTTCACTTGCATTAAATAAAGTAGGGGGTTTAAACTTCTCTAGTTTTTCTACTGCTTCATTTGAAAGTCCTGGAATACCTATATAAGAGAAATCACTTGGAATTTTCATTTTAAGTAACTTTTTCATTTTATCAATTTGTTTTTTTTGTTTTTGAACATATCTATAATATTTTGCTTCTATTATAATTTGTTCTTTTATATAAGTATTTAATGGTTTTAAAGAAGGAACTAAAACATCAAGATCTTTAACCGTAACAGTTGATCGTCCTACAATATCCAATAATAAAACTTTATCTTTAATTCTATCTTGACCCAAGGCTTCTAATAATTCTAAGTTTTCTTTTTTTGAAGTAAACCATTGTTCTTTCATTAAATCAACTGCATCTAAAATAGTTTTTTCTTTTATTTTTACTTTCTCCAGCGTTTCATCATTTATAAGACCAAATTGATGTCCATAAGCGCTAAGTCTTATATCTGCACCTTCTTCTCTTAATAAAAGACGATACTCTGCTCTTGAAGTAAACATTCTATAAGGTTCAGTTGTCCCTTTTGTTACTAAATCATCAATTAAAACCCCAATATACGCTTCATCCCGTCGTAGAATAAAAGGCTCTTTTTTATCAATAGATAAACAAGCATTAATTCCTGCCATCAAGCCCTGTGCTGCGGCTTCTTCATAACCAGTAGTTGCATTAATCTGCCCTGCATTATAAAGATTTTTAATTTTTTTCGTTTCAAGTGTATGTTTTAATTCTGTTGGATCTATATAATCGTATTCAATAGCATAACCATAACGAACAATTTTTGCATTCTCCATTCCTTTTATAGAATGAATCATTGTTTTTTGTACATCAATTGGCATAGAAGTGCTAAGTCCATTAATATAATACTCACTACATGTAGCCGTTTGTGGTTCTAAAAATAACTGATGTCGATCACGTTCTGAAAACCTATTTACTTTGTCTTCAATACTTGGACAATACCGCGGACCTGATCCTTTTATTTGACCTGTAAATAAAGGGGCTCGAGCAAAGTTAGAAGAAATAGTTCCATGGGTATTTAAATTGGTATAGGTTATATAACAAGGGTATTGTTTGGGATTAAATTCATCTTTATTGGTTCTAAATGAGAAAGGAGTAGGTTTTTCATCCCCACCATGTTCTTCCATAACCGAAAAATCTAAAGAGTTACCATCAACTCTTGCAGGTGTTCCTGTTTTTAATCGTCCAACATTTAATCCCAATTCTTTTAACTGAGTAGATAAAGTTGACGATGGTAATTCCCAAGCACGTCCAGCTTCATAGGTCTTTTGACCAATATGAATAAGACCTTTCATAAAAGTACCAGTTGTTAAAATAACGCGTTTACTTTTAAACTCTTCTCCTAGTTTTGTTTCAACGCCACAGGCTTTATATTCACCCTCATTTTCTTTTATAATTAATGAAGTTACTTCGTCTTGATAGATTTCTAAATTAGGAGTATTGTGGCAAACTTTTCTCATATATGAACGGTATTCATCCATATCAATTTGAGCACGACTGCCTTGAACAGCTGCACCTTTTGAAGCATTTAAAATTCTAAATTGAATTCCTGTGGCATCCGTACATAATCCCATCTCACCACCAAGTGCATCCAGCTCTCGTACTAAGTGACCTTTTGCAAGTCCACCTATTGCTGGATTACAAGAAGCTGCCCCTATTTGTTCAACAAGCATTGTTATTAATAAAGTTTTTTTACCCATTCTTGCCGCTGCTAGAGAGGCTTCAATTCCTGAATGTCCTGCTCCTACAACTATTACGTCATATCTCATTTTGTCTCCATAAAATACTATTTTAACTCTTTAGTATTTTTTTATTGTATTATTAAGAACTGTGATTATTTAGCAAGTAAGATATAAGCTAAAATTAGCTTCTTAATATATTTTCGCTATTATAGCGAATATTTCACAAAAGGCAGACAGTGTTTACAGGATTAATCAGAGAAATGAGCCAAGTTTTAAGTTTACAAAACAGTACATTAAGTATAAAAGCTAAGTATTGTCCTAATATTGGGGATTCAATTGCTATTAATGGAGCATGTTTAACGGTTGTAAATTTAGGAAAAAATACTTTTGATGTAGAACTCTCACCTGAATCACAAAAAGTTCTTGCTATGGATAATTATAAAGGTTTGGTACATATTGAACCTGCCATGAAAATGGGTGATCGCTTTGAAGGCCATGTTGTTCAAGGACATGTAGATTGTATAGGAGAAATAAAAAGTATTAATAATACAGGTAATTCTAGTGATTTTATTATTTCTTTGCCAAAAGAATATCTTAAATTTATTATTCCAAAAGGCTCTATTACAATTGATGGTGTTTCTTTAACTATTAATGAAGTAATAAATGACACATTCAGATTAACAATTATTCCTCACACTATTAAAAATACCCTTTTCCATACCTACAAAGTAGGTACAAAAGTAAATATTGAAACAGATATGTTTGCCAGATATATTTACAATATGTTTAAAAACAAAAATGATCTAAGTTGGGATAGTGTTGATAAGATTATGGCATCTTATTAAAATAAACTTATTTCTTTTTTTCTTTAGTTTCTAAGCTAGAAGCTGTTTCTTCTTTTATATTTTCATAGGTATAAAAAAATCTTTTTTGATACACCTGTGAGTAGGGTTTTATTATAGCCTCTTGCATATCTGCCATTTTATTTATTTTTACAACTTTTCCTACTTTTAATCCCTTATAAAAAATATTATCCATTCCAGAAGTAGTAACTTCATCATCTATTTTAATATTAATCCAAATAGGTATATATTTAATTTTTAAATATTCTTTATTGTTTTTATTTTGATGCACAATACCCGGTGCTTCATTTTCACCAATATATACAGCATAATTTGATTTTTCATTCCCATTTAATAATGCCAAACTTTTATTATCATATTGAATAACAATACCTGCTGCATATTCATCATCTATTAAAGCAAGGATTTTATCATTTGTTTTATTTTTATCCAACCATACTTTTGTAAAATCATTGAATTTAACATAGGATAATACTTTTACAAGTTCCATCTTATGTTCTTGTTTTGTTATCTTTGAATCTTCTAACAATTGTTGGTATTTTGACTCATTTATTTCATACAAGTATTGGAAGTTTTTTAAATGCAGGTTTTCATCTCGATAATTTTTTATTTTTTGGGCTTGTTCAAAATATTCATCCATAAAATTTGAGCTTATTATTGTTTTTTCATAATAATAGTTTTTAAAAGAGTTTATAAAATTGAAGTTTCGAATAATTTGCCTATCTATATCAAAGATATAAGATAGGCTAAGTAGAATAAAAAATAAAAAGAATACTATTTTATTCAATGGAATACTTTATTGATTCGATATTATTTTTAATAATTGAGGTTCGTCTAATACGGCACTTGTACCATAAGCAACTGCTAATAAAGGTTCATCTGCAACGCGTACAGGAAGTTTAATAATATCTGCAATATATTTATCAAGACCTCTTATAAGTGCGCCTCCACCTGTTAGTGTAACACCATTATCAACAACATCACCTGCTAAATCAGGTGGCATGTCCTCTAAAACTGAGCGAATAGCAGATACTATTTCTCGTAAGGGCTCTTTAATAGCAGTCCTAACACCTTCAGAACCAAGTTCAATAGTTGATAATAAACCAGAGTTATCTCTACCTTTTACTTTGATTTTAAGTTCAGTATCTAATTTAATAGCTGTACCTATTTCAATTTTGATATTTTCAGCTGTTCTCTCACCTATATAAAGATTATAGTTTTGTCTAACATAATCAATAATGGCTTTATCACATCTATCTCCAGCTACTTTAATACTTTTAGATAATACAAGTCCACCTAAAGAAGTAACACCTACTTCAGTAGTTCCTCCTCCAATATCAACTATTACATATCCAGAAGGATCAGATACAGGAATTCCTGCTCCAATTGCAGCAGCCATTGGCTCTTCAATTAAAAATACTTCTCGTGCACCTGCACTTAAAGCAGATTCTTTTACTGCTTTTCTCTCAACTTGTGTAATTCCATAAGGAATACAAATGATGATTCTTGGACGGATAAAAGATTTTCTAGCATGTGCTTTTTCAATAAAATATCTGATCATTCTCTCAGTCATTTCAAAATCCGCAATTACTCCATCTTTCATAGGACGTACAGCTTGAATATTTAAAGGAGTTTTTCCTATCATCTGTTTTGCTTCTTGCCCTACTGCAAGAATTTTGTCAGTACCATATCTGTCATGCTGTACTGCTACAACAGAAGGTTCATTAATAATGATTCCTTTTCCTTTGATAGAAACAATTGTATTTGCTGTACCTAAATCAATTGCCATATCGCTTGAAAATAAACCAATGAGCTTGTCTAATATCATCTAATCTCTCCTTTAAGCTATGTTTGGTAGTTTGTCGTCTAGTACTACTTCTTTTGTAATTGTAATTGTTTTACCTTTATAATCAGGTAAATCAAACATGATATCTAACATGATTTCTTCTAAAATTGAACGTAAACCTCTTGCACCTGTTTTTCTATCAATTGCTTTTTTTGCTATTTCTTTTAATGCATCTTCTTCAAAATCCAAAATAACACCATCCATAGAAAACAGTTGCTGGTATTGTTTAATTAATGCATTTTTAGGCTCAGTTAGAATATGAACCATATCTTCCAAAGAAATTTCATTTAAAGTAGCAATCATATGTAATCGCCCAATAAGTTCAGGAATTAAACCATATTTTACTAAATCATCTGCTTCAACTAAAGATAAAAGTTCTTCCCCATCTTTTCTAGTGCTTAGACCTTGATTGAAACCTAAGGTATTTCCACCTTGTTTCTTTTTGATTATATCTTCCAGCCCATCAAAAGCTCCACCACAAATAAATAAAATATTAGTAGTATCTACTTGAATGGCATCTTGTCCAGGATGTTTTCTTCCACCTTTAGCAGGGACATTAACTGTTGCACCTTCTATGATTTTAAGCATAGCTTGTTGAACACCTTCTCCTGATACATCTCTTGTAATAGATCTGTTTTCACTCATTCTAGCGATTTTATCAATTTCATCAATGAAAATAATACCTGTTTCTGCTTTTTTAACGTCCCCATTTGCTGCTTGAAGTAAACGTGTAATTACATTCTCTACATCATCACCAACATAACCAGCTTCTGTTAAAGAAGTAGCATCCGCAATAGCCAAAGGAACATCTAAAAATTTTGAAATAGTTTGAGCTAAAAGAGTTTTACCCGAACCAGTTGGTCCAATTAATAAAACATTTGATTTATTAATTTCAATGCCCTCTTCAATTTCATCTTTTCTAAAAATTCTTTTATAGTGATTGTATACTGCAACAGCTAAAACTTTTTTTGCTTTATTTTGTCCAATAATATAATCATCTAAAATACTTTTTAGTTCTTTGGGCGTTAATAATTTAACTTCTTCTCTTAAAACAGGAAGATTAGAAGGATTAGAAGATTCTTCTTTTGTATGATCCATGATTTCATGAGCCGCACTTACGCAGGCTTGACAAATGCAAGCCTTGTCTCCTGAGATTATTGGATTTTCGTTGCTGTCGTTTGTCCCACAAAAATCACATTGAAGTTTGCTCATTAATTTTCCTTTGTTTTTCTAGTAAATGGAATGCCTCTTTTTGTATTGGATACAAAAGTAGCTAATTCAATTACATAAGTATTGTTTGAATTTTTGATTAAATCTTGTGCTGTTTCACTTAAAGGAAGTCCTGATTCAAAAAGATCTTTGTATGCAAGTTTTATTGCATTAATATCTTCTCTTGAGAATTTACGTCGTAAACCATTAAGATTGATACCACGAACATTTGCGTGGTTTCCTTGTGCTAAACAAAAAGAAGGAATGTCTTGAGTAACAACAGAACCTCCTCCAATCATTACATGGCTTCCGAGTTTACAAAATTGATGTATGGGAGTAAGTCCACCTACAACAACATTGTTTTCAATTTCTACATGACCAGCAAGAGTAGCTACATTTGCAAATACACAATTGTTTTTTATGATTACATCATGTGCAACATGAACATAACCCATAAATAAATTGTTATTTCCAATTCTTGTAATAGAACCACCACCAGACGTTCCTGGATTAAAGAGGGTAAATTCTCTAATTTTATTGTCATTTCCAATAATTAGTTCTACTTTTTCACCTGCATATTTTAAATCTTGAGGCTCACTACCTAAGGCTGCATGAGAATATATTTTATTGTTATCTCCAATACTGGTATATCCAGTAATTAAAGTATGAGAGGCAATAGTATTGTTATTCCCAATTTTTACATCTTTTCCTATAATTGTATAGGCACCAATAGTGACATCATCACCTATGATTGCTCCATCTTCAATTATCGCTGTCTTGTGTATATTGTTCATTTGTATTTATTTATCCATTATCATTGCTTTTAATTCAGCTTGTGCGACTAATTTGTCATCAACATATGCTTTTCCATCAAGAACAATCAAATTACCTCTTAATTTAAGAATAGCAATTTTATACACCAATTGATCTCCTGGTTTAACAGGCGCTCTAAATTTAGCTTTATCTATGCTCATAAAATAAATTACTTTATTTTTAAGTTCTTCTTGTGATAAATCATTGCTTTTAAGAGCCAAGATTCCACCTGCTTGTGCCATTCCTTCAAGAATCATAACCCCAGGGTAAATTGGATGTCCTGGAAAGTGACCTGTAAATGCAGGTTCTGAAATGGAAACATTTTTATAGGCTTCTATTGATTTTGATTTTTCCATTCCTGTTACTCTGTCTACTAATAAGAATGGGTATCTGTGTGGTAATATTTCTTGTATTTCCATTATATCTAACATTAATTTATCCTATTTTTTTCTTTAAACAATATTTTATCGAAAACTTTATTAGCTTTGGATAATTTGTTTTACTTTTATTGAGCTACCATGTTGTAAATAGTCTCTTAAAATTTGTGAATTACTTAAAAATAATGATTTATCCATAGTTTTATAATCATTAAATAAAGCCTGCGCAGTGACATTTTCTTGTAAAAATTCACTGTGTATTTGCCCTTTACCCATCTTATTGAAGAAAATATTTGCCAAACCTACAAAGGGAAGTTTTACCAATCGACTGCCAATAAAATAATCCAGTTTTTTTGCAATATAAGAAAGAGTAAAAGGTGTTCCAATAATTGCAGCTTCTAGTGTTGCAGTACCTGAACAAATAAAAGCATAGTGTGCCTTTTTTAGACTTTCATGGGCATTAGAAGAAAGAGTAAATGAAGAAATGTCTCCATAGGTTTTTTCTATATAATTTTGATCAAATTTCGAAGGAATAATTAAAACAAACTCCATTTGAGGAATTTTTTTGATTAATTCTCTAAAAATAGGCATATGATTTGTTATTTCAGTACGTCTGCTTCCTGGCATAAAAACGATACTAGAAGAAGAACTTTGCTGTGTTTTATAAGAAGTAATTTCATCTAATAATGGATGTCCCACGTAAGTAATTTTATCTTTTTGTGAATAAAAATCTTTTTCAAAAGGCAGTATTGAACATAATTTATCACAATACTTTTCAATTTTAGGAATTCTTCCTTTTTTCCAAGCCCATGCTTGAGGCAGAATATAATAAATGATTTCTTTATTGGGGAATTCTTTTTTAATTGCTTTTGCTAAAGGAAGATTAAAACCAGAAGAGTCCATTAGTAAGACTTTATCTGCCTCACGTGCTAGTTCAACCATTTCTTTTTTTAGTTTAAAAAAGAAAGGCAATTTTTTTAAAATATCAACAAAACCCATAACTGCAAGTTCTTCTAAATCATAAGATGCAGGTCCTAGTTTTTTATCAAAAATACCAAAAAATTCAGTTGTTTCGTCAAATTCTTTAAGCAGTTCTTTTAAGTGGATATTAGAAGAGGTTTCAAGAGCTGAAACCAAAATTTTCATATAATGTCTTCTTTTACATCTTCATAAATTTTTGCATTAAGCTCTATTTCATATTTGTCTTCACTTAAGCTATCTACTATAATTATAGGGGATAAACCATAAGGATTTTTAGTAATTTTATTTCGTGCGTTTAATTCTGCTTGAAAAGTAGGCGGTCCGTACATCAAGGCTTTTACATTGTCATAATTGGTACCTGCTATATCATTAAATATCTCAATAGGAATGATTTTTGTTTCTTCTTTATTTAAATAAGCAATATCGCCTCTTTCATATTCTATTCTTCCCGAATATTTTTTACGGGAAGAAATTGAATAACATAAAAAATAAGAAGGTACAGCAATTTTATTTACTTTTACTAAAGCACTTAATAGCCTGTAATTTAAAAACTTTTGTTTGATTACTTTGTAAGGAATGTCTTTTTCTTCTAATTCATCTCTTCTGTGATACAACTCTAGTCTGCTTTCAATTGATTCAGGCAGAATTTGATTGGAAATAGGATTAATCATTTCATCCATTAGTTTATCTTGAGATTCTCTTTGAGGACTTAAGCCAAATAAACAACCACAATAGTTTTGTCTGTATAAAGAATGCTCTTTTACTCTAATACCTTGCAATACTTGACCTTGTCCTGCACGATAATCTTTAAAAATAAATTCACACTTGTATTCTTCTGTGAGTCTTTCTCCAATAATTTTTAACTTATCTTGTGATTTTTTAGGAGAAATTAAAAGTGTTGAGGTAAATTTATCATGACCTAATTCCACTGCTTTTTGAACAGTGTTTTCTAATCTATCGTCATAACAAACAGTACAACGATCGCCTTTTTCAGGTAATAATTCCATACCACTTACTTTTTTAAGCCATGCTTCTAAATTATATGGGCCTTCAAGCAATTCAATATTGAGTTTCTTACATGAATATGCAACGTCTTTATATCTTAGTTGGTATTCTGCAAAAGGGTGGATATTTGGATCATAAAAATATCCAACAAGTGTTTCATCTGGGTATTCTTCTTGTATTCTTTCTAAAAAATAATGGCTGTCTACAGAACAGCAAATATGTACTAACAAATTAAACCTTTTTTAAAAGCAGGATGTTTTTTCTGCTATATTTAATCCTATTATAGTAAAATTCTTTCAAAATGATTGTAAAGAGAAAAAATGTTTAAATATTTAAGACTTATTCTTGTCCTTTTTCTATTTATTGCTTGTGCATCAAAAACTCCACAGCTATCTAAGAGTGCGACTATATTAATAAAAACACCCAAAATGAAATTTTATGACAAAGGTTTTATTTCTTTTTTCCCTTTTTACACACAGCTGCAAGTTTTTTCAGCAGGTTCACTTGTTTTGGATCTAAAAGTATATGCAGATAGAATTTGTAAAAGTACCTTTAAATGTTTAAGTCCAAAAGCTTTTAATGAAGAGTTTTTACATTCTTCTTATAAAAAAGACTTTTTCAAAAAACTAATTGAGCAAAAAGAAAAAAAAATCATATTTAGAGATAAAAAAAATCACATTTTAATTAAAATTTTAAAAGACTAAAAGGAAAAAAATGAAATATATTGGAGCACATGTTAGTGCAAGTGGAGGGGTATTTAATGCCTGTATCAACGCAAATGTTATTGGAGCAAAAGCATTTGCCTTATTTACTAAAAACCAAAGACAGTGGAAAGTGAAAGACTTAGAATCAACAGTAATTGATAAGTGGTTTTTAGAATTAGAAAAAACAGGTATTCAAACTAAACATATTTTACCTCATGATTCTTATTTGATTAATTTAGGACATCCTATAATTGAAAACAGAGAAAAATCTTTTGATGCTTTTGTAGATGAGGTAGAACGCTGTGATATTTTAACACTTGATCGACTTAATTTCCATCCTGGTTCTCATTTACGTAAAATTAGTGAAGAAGAGTGTTTGGATAATATTGCCCAAACGTTAAATAGAGTAATAGATGCCACTCCTAATTCCAAAGTAAAACTGGTGATTGAAAATACAGCAGGACAGGGTTCTAATATGGGTTATAGGTTTGAACATTTAGCGCATATTATTTCAAAAGTAGATGATAAAAGCAGAATGGGTGTATGTATTGATACTTGCCATATGTTTACTGCTGGTTATGATATTCGTACACGAGAGACTTATGATAAAACATGGGAAGAATTCTCAAATATTGTTGGTTTTGAGTATTTAATGGGAATGCATATAAACGACTCAAAACCAGAACTGGGTAGCAGAGTGGACAGACATGATTCCTTGGGGCTTGGAAAAATAGGCTGGGACAGTTTTAAATATTTAATGAATGACGATAGAATGGATGATATTCCCTTAATTTTAGAAACCATTAATGATGAAATTTGGCCCCAAGAAATTCAAGGTCTTTATGATTTGGTGGAATAAGAAACGAGGGCAGATACATAATTAATAAACAAAACATTAATCTTTTTATTATATAATAAGTATAACAATAAGGAAAAACGTGATTTTACTTGTATTTTTTGCTCCTTTTTTTATAGTAATTGGCTGGTTGGTGATGGTTGACTCTTCTAATGATGAAGAAGTTAGAGCTTATTTAAAAAAAGCTAAGTGCCAAGAAGTGTTTTATTATAGAAGCAGATATAAAAGTATTTGTGATTCAAAAATTTTACTAATAAACAATCAATTCTCACTTGATTTTTCAAGCAATGAAAAGATTGTTTTTTCTAAAATAGAAAAAATACAAGAAAAAAATAATTCCATAGAAATACAAACACAAAATAAACTTTTTATTTTATTTTTTGAAAAAAATGAAGAAATAAAAACATTTAAAAAAAGTTTAGAGGATAAAATATAATGAAAGATTTTTTAATCTTTATAAACAGTACAAATCTTAGAAAAACACAATTATACTCTCAGTTAAAATGCACTTTGCAAGAAGCAAAAATTTTGCAATATATAAGTAAAGAATATGTTCAAGGCCGTGATTCTATTATGGTTCTTGATATTCTTTCACAATTTTATGACTTAGAAAAATACGAACATATTGAAAAAATTGTACATGTTAAAAAACTATTGGAGCTTGGGTGGATGGTTCAAAGCAGTGTGTATACCAATGTAAAACTAAGTGAAATATCAAAATTAGAGTTATTAAATTCTTCTGTGACTTTAAGTTCTTCTTTTTTAAAACTAGTAGAAGATGGTACGCTTGATATTGCTCTGCCTGAAATTAAAGAATACACGGACCATTTAGAATATTTACAAGATCAATTCTTTAAAATAGATTTGGCTCAGAAACTAAATGTTGTTAAACACAGTTTTGATGAAAACTCTCCTAATATTAACAGATTAAAATCAAAACTTGCGCTTTTGGAGAACCGTATATCTGAGAGAATTAAAGCTACTTCAACTGATATTATGATTGAAAAGTTTTTTGAAGACAATACTTTGGATGTAAACGAACGTATGATTTTTTTATCTTTATTAAAAGAAGAATATGCTGGAGGAGATGAGTCTTTGCGAGATATGAACTCTTTAATTGAATTGGTATCCCATGACGATTATGAAAAAATAAAACATCGATCGCTTTTAGAAGAGAGTTCAAAATTGGTTTCTAATAATTTAGTAGATTATGATGAAATGTTAACACCTTTTGGTGGAATTTCTAGAAACTTTTTTATTCCTGATGAGGTTTTATATAAAATTTCTCATCCCGCAAAAAAGAAAACAAGAGCGGCTAAAATTAAACTGGACTCATTAATTGCAGAGCAAGAAATGTTTGAATTAATTACTACCAATAAAAGTCTTGAAGATGTTGTTTTAAATCCCAAAACCAAAGAAACATTGGATGCTTTATTAAAACAAGTAGATAAAGAAGTAGTTACAAGACTTAAAGAGTGGGGAATTAAAGATAAAAAGAAAGGCATTGAAGCCAAAATAATTTTTTATGGCGCAGCTGGTACTGGTAAAACAATAACTGCTTTAGCACTTGGAAAATCTTTAAAACGTCAGGTACTTTCTTTTGACTGTTCTAAAATCTTGTCTATGTATGTGGGTGAGAGTGAAAAAAATGTAAGAGAAATTTTTGATAAATATAAAGAATTAAAAATAAAAACAAAATCTGAGCCTATTTTATTATTAAATGAAGCCGATCAGTTTTTGTCTTCACGTTCAAGTGGACAAGGAAGTTCTAGTGATAAAATGCACAATCAAATGCAAAATATATTTTTGGAACAGATTGAGCGTTTTGATGGAATATTAATAGCAACCACAAACTTACTTGAAAACTTAGACAAAGCATTTTCAAGAAGATTTAATTACAAAATTGAATTTGTAAAACCAAATTTAGAACAAAGACTTGCTTTATGGAAAAAATTACTACCTTCTACTCTTCCTTTAGAGAAAGATTTTAATATAAATGAGCTTGCAAAAATTGAATTAACGGGTGGACAAATTGAGTTAATTATTAAAAATACTGCTTATAAAGTAGCTGTTATGCAAGAAGCTATTTTTACAGTTGAAATTTTTAAAGAACAAATCTCAAAAGAGAAAAAAGGACAGTTTGATAGTGAAAACAAAGTAGGTTTTGTTTCATAAGTGTAACTATTTTTCTTATTTAAGGCTAAATAGGACAAAACATGTCTTATTTAATTCTTGAGTATTTTTGTCAAAAGATAAATTGTTGTATACTATCTCTTAAATAAGAAGATAATATTTTTTTCTTAAGCTTTTGCTTTTTTGCAAACTAAGTTTACGAATAGAATATTAAAAGTATTTAAAACAAACACACTAAGTGTTTGTTTTTTAAACATATGTATAAACAACAAGGACTTTTGATGACTCATATGGAGTTCGCACATCCCTATTTTGGCGTTTTCATGATGTTTGTAATAACCTTTGGGGCTTTTACTACCACCATTTTTTTAGCACGATTAATTAGCCGTAAGTTAGCACGACAAGATACTGAAAAATTAAAATACAGTATTTATGAATGTGGTCCTGAAGTTACGAAACAAAAAAACAGTATCTCTGTACAATTTTATTTAATGGCTCTGTTATTTATTCTTTTTGATATTGAGATTATATTTATGTTTCCTTGGGCTGTAAACTTCAAAGTTTTAGGCTGGTTTGGTTTTATTGAAATGATTTTATTCATTTTATTATTAACAATTGGATTCATATATGCATGGAAAAAAGGAGCCTTAGAATGGCACAGCATAAAGTAAATTATTTTCAAGATGGTGGTGCACCTATTGCACTTACTAGTATTGATAAATTTGTAAACTGGGGGCGTTCAAACTCTTTATGGCCGCTTACTTATGGTTTGGCCTGTTGCGCGATTGAGATGATGGCTTCAGGCGCTTCGCGATACGATTTTGATAGGTTTGGAACTATTTTTAGAGCCAGTCCAAGGCAAGCAGACGTTATTATAATAGCAGGTACGCTTACTAAAAAACATGCAGAATTCATGAGACGTCTCTATGATCAAATGCCTGATCCTAAATGGGTTATTTCTATGGGAAGCTGTGCTAATACGGGTGGTATGTTTAATACTTATGCCACTGTTCAAGGCGCTGATAGAATTGTTCCTGTTGACATTTATTTACCTGGTTGTGCCCCACGACCAGAAACTTTGCAATATGCTCTTATGATGTTACAAAAAAAAATACGAAGAGAAAGTATTTTTAGGTCGCACAAGCGTAAAAGGTTGGTTTAGTGAGAAAATATAAAAACAAAGAGGATGTTCAAAAAAAATCATACTTTAATGACAGATTTTATATTACACCAAGTATTCCACGACAAAAAGTACAAGATGATGAAGTATTTTTTGATACTTTGCAAAAATTAGAAGAAAACTTCACTGTCTTAGATGCTTATATTGAAGTTGAGCATTTAGTAGTTTATATTAATGCCTCTGCTAATGTTGAAGTATTAAAATATTTAAGAGATGAATGTTCTTACGATATGCTAATGGAACTTTCTGCTATTGATTATATTAAAACAAAACAAGGTTTTGAAATCTTTTACGAAATGTTAAGCATGAGTGAGAGAAAAAGACTAAGAGTTAAATGTTTTATCAAACAAAAAGAAGAACTTGAATCAGTTATTAATGTTTTTAAGATGGCCAATTGGAGTGAGAGAGAAATGTTTGATATGTATGGTATTAAAATCATAAATCATCCTTTCATGAAACGAATTTTAATGCCAGATGATTGGTACGATTATCCTTTATTAAAAACTTATCCACTTCAAGGGGATGAAGCAGCTTCATGGTATGAAGTTGATAAAATTTTTGGAAAAGAAGCAAGAGATACAATAGGTCCTGAAATCAGAGATTCTGCTGCTATTGACAGATACGATACTTCGCGCTTTTCAAGACTTGGACATGAAGTTGAATTTGGAGTAGAAGTTACTGACAAAACACTTAAACAAGTAAGTACTTCTTACCAAGAAGATGATAAACCCTTGTTTATTAAAAAACTTGATCCCAAAGATTCAATTACAATAAAAGGCAGAAGATAAATGCAAACAGTCAATAGGTTAAAACCTTTTTTTGAAAATATAAACTTTGAAAAAGAAGATAATACTATGATTATTAACTTCGGACCCCAACATCCTTCGGCTCATGGTCAAATGCGTTTGATTCTAGAAATGCAAGGCGAAGAAATTACCAAAGCAACTCCAGGAATTGGTTATTTACACCGTGGTATGGAAAAAATGGGCGAGAATATGATTTACAATGAATTCTTACCTACTACTGATAGAATGGATTATATAGCTGCTAGTTCAAATAACTATGGTTATGCGCTGGCAGTTGAAAAACTATTGGGAATAGAAGCTCCAAGACGGGCAGAAGTAATCAGAACCATGCTTTTAGAGCTTAATAGAATTATGTCTCATTTATTTTGGTTAGCAACTCATGCTTTAGATGTAGGAGCTATGTCTGTGTTTTTATATGCTTTTAGAGAACGTGAATTTGCCATGGATTTAATTGAAGATTATTGTGGTGCCAGACTTACGCATTCTGCTATTAGAATTGGTGGTGTTCCTTTAGATTTACCAAAAAACTGGTGCAAGGATTTAGAAAAATTCATAGGCATTTTAGAAACAGAGATTGTAAAATATGAAGGTTTATTAACAGAAAATAGAATTTGGAAAATGAGGCTTGAGAATGTTGGTGTTATTAATCAAGAACTTGCAAAACAATGGGCATGTACGGGAGTTACTTTAAGAGCTTCTGGGATTAAATGGGATTTAAGACGAGAAATGCCTTATGGTTTATACCCTGAACTTGATTTTGATGTACCCGTTGGAAAAAGTGGTGATTCTTATGCCAGATATCAATTGTATATGCAAGAAATGAAAGAAAGTGCAAAAATTCTAAAACAATTAATACCTATGTATGAAGAAAGTGATACTCAATTAATGGTTCATTCCCCTGAGTATATCTCAGCTCCAAAAGAAGAAATAATGACACAAAATTATTCTTTGATGCAACATTTTGTTTTAGTAACACAAGGTATGAGACCACCTAAGGGTGAAGTTTATGTAGCAACAGAATCTCCAAAAGGTGAGCTTGGATATATGATTGTAAGTGATGGAAGTCCTTATGCTTATAAAATGAAATTACGTGCGCCTTCTTATTGGCATACAGGTATTCTGGAAGATATTTTACCCGGCCATCAATTAGCTGATGTTGTTACAATTATTGGAAGTTTAAATATTGTATTTGGGGAGATTGATAGATGAGTGCTTTAAAAAATAAACAGTTTTATTTTTTAATGCACGAAAGCTTGAAAAATAAGTCCCAATATTTTTTAATGCACGAAAGCTTGAAAAATAAGTCCCAATATTTTTTAAAGCACGAAAGCATGAAAAATAAGTCACAATATTTTTTAAAGCACGAAAGCTTGAAGAATAATCTTACATATGAAAATTTGCTTGAAAACAATAAGGATTTTTCATGAAACGTTTTGATTTACGTCCTTTAAAAGAAGATTTTTATGACAGAATGTTATTCTTGATGAAAAATGAAATCTCTGCAAATGAAGTAGCTATCTTTATGTTTGAAATTGGTGATTTTACAGCCATTCAAAAATCAGCAGATGTTATTTATACTGCAGGTTATACCCTAATGAATTCTATTAAATTTAATGAAGTTGATTGGACGTTGGTTGTTAAAAAATTAGCACCAGAACCTAAAGTACAAGAAGAGGATCAATAATGAGTGAAAAAATAAACTTAGTTATTGATGGAAAAGCGGTACAAGCAAAAGAAGGCGAAACTTTACTTAATGTATCAAGGGCCAATGATATTTTTGTACCAGCTTTATGTTATTTAAGCAGATGTTCACCTACGCTTGCATGTAGATTGTGTTTAGTTGAAGTTGATGGAAAACAAGTATATTCCTGTAATGCCAAAGTAAAAGAAGGTATGACAGTAAGTACAAGCACAGAAAAAATTGAAACAGAACGTAGATCTATCATGGAAGTTTATGATGTAAATCATCCTTTGCAATGTGGAGTATGTGATCAAAGTGGAGAGTGTGAACTTCAAAACTATTCTTTGTATATGAAAGTTGATAAACAGCATTATGCAATTCCTGATGTAGCTCGACCAACGTCTCATTGGGGAGTTATGAATTATGACCCAGGTCTTTGTATTGTATGCGAAAAATGTGTAACGGTTTGTAAGGACATGATTGGTTCAAGTGCATTATCAACGGTTAAAAGAGGATCTGAGCCTATTTTTAAATCTTTTAAAGAAACTATGCCTAAAGATGCCTATTCTATGTGGAATAAATTAAATAAATCTTTAATTGGTTTTGATGAAAATGCCTGTACAGATTGTGGTGAGTGTATTTCTGTTTGCCCTGTTGGAGCTTTAGTATCTAATGATTTTCAATACAAATCAAACTCTTGGGAGTTAACACGAATTCCTGCATCAAATCCTCATTCAAGTGATTGTTCATTAATGTATTATGAAACCAAGTTTGAATCTATTGATACACACAGAGTTCAAAAAATATACCGAGTAACCAATGACCATCACTATTCAACGTTAAACGGCGCTGCTCGTTTTGCTTATGATTTTGAGAATAAGAGTGTAGGTAAAATTAAAATAGCTTTTGAAAATGCAATAGAAGCTTTTAAAGAAGCAAAAAATCTTAGATTTAATTCTTTTATTACCAATGAAGAAGCCTTTATTTTACAAAAATTAAAAGAAAAATTGGGATTTAGATTAATTAATAAAGATGCTTATGCGTATCAAGAATTTTTGAAACATTTTTCTTGCACTTCTGGTACGAGTTTATACAATGCAACACTAGATGATGTACATAAATCAAATTTTGTTATCTCTGTAGGGTCTTTTTTGAAAAGTGATTTACCACATGCCAGATATGCTTTAAACAACTCTGTTATTATGAATAAGGGTGCGGCTTTATACTTTCATCCCATACAAGATCCTATTATGGAACGTATTGGTAAAAAAGGCAAAACTACACAATTTATTTATCCACCTGCTTTAAAAGAAGAGATGGTTTTATATTATATTTTAGATACTTTTGGAAAAGATCTACCTTCTGCTATTCTTGATCATATAAATTCTTTTAAAGAAACAAGAAGCAGAACAGTAGAAGAGACAGTAAAAGAAACAGTTATTACTATTAAAGTAGATGAAGAAACAGGTGAAGAAAAAGAGATTAAAAAAGTTGTGTCTAAAAAAGTATCCAAAGAAGAAGAATATGAACATTCAAAAATCTTAGATGAGATTAATGCTTCACAAGATTTAAGTTCTTTAGTACAGACAATGCTTGCTAAAAAAGATAAGTTTTCATTGATTGTGGGAGAAGATTTAATATTTCATCCCCAAGCTTCTACTTTAGCAAAACTCTTAGGTTTGATTCAACGATGTACCGAATTTAAAGTTCTTATTATTCCAAGTTCTACGAATACGCTGGGGGTATCTTTACTTTGTGATTTAGATAAAGAAGAAGTTGAAGGGAAAAGTGTTTCTTATAATGAGAAATCAGACTTTGAACTTTCTTCTTTAGGGGATGGAGATTTAGATATGCCTGCTTTAAATCAACAAGAAGGAACCTTTACGAATATTAATAAACGAATAGTACCCACCAATGCTGCTTTAGATTTTACAGGGTATAACTTAAATGATTTAGCAAATGTTTTATTAGAAGAAGATATTGAACATACTATTGAATATACAAAAAAACTGCCTATTAATAAAGGTTTTTTAAGTATAGATTTTGATGATTTGAAAAATGAATTTACGAATGACAGACTTGAAAACAGAGGTTATGTTCTTAATTCTTATGATATTGATATTAGTGAAGAAATTGAAATTTCATCTGCCCTGGAACTAGAGCCAAAAAGTGAAGAAGTAGTAATTTACAGAGCCAATCCTATGAATCAATTTAATGAATTTACAGCAAAAGCACATGAAACATCAAATAAATCGGGTGTTTTTGTTTCTGAAGTATATTTAAAAAGCTTAGAAATGCAAGATGAAGACAGAATTTTTATTAATGCAAATGGATTGTCTTTAGAAACAAATGTTTATTTAGATAATCAAATAGAAGGTGATATTGTTTATGTTTCTACCTTTGATAAAAACCTAAGAACTAAAGCATTGTTTACAAATAGCAGATATAATATTGCATTAATCAAAAAGGCTTAAGATGGAAACAATAATTATTGAAACCATTGTTAAAGTACTTATCGTTTTAACAGTTTTCTCTGCTTTGGCTGGTTTTACTACTTATATTGAGAGAAAAGTTTTGGCTTTCATGCAAAGACGTTTAGGACCTATGAATGTAGGACCTTATGGTTTATTGCAAGTATTAGCAGATGGAATTAAACTTTTTACAAAAGAAGATGTAATTCCTGCAAATGCTTCCAAACCTGTATTTATGATAGCTCCTATTATTACAGCAGCAACAGCTTTTATAGCTATGAGTGCCATTCCTTTTTTTCCAGAATTTGAGCTTTTTGGATATACAGTACGACCTATTATTGCAGATATTAATATAGGTGTGTTATTTGTACTAGGCGTTGCTTCTGTTGGTTTATATGGACCTTTATTAGCAGGAATGAGTTCTGCAAATAAATGGGGGTTATTAGGAGGTGCTAGAACAGCTATTCAGTTACTTTCTTATGAAGTGGTTTCTGGACTTGCTTTATTAGCTCCTATTATGTTAGTTGGTTCTTTATCTTTAATTGATTTGAATAATTATCAAAGTGGGGGAATGTTATCGTGGATGATATTTACTCAGCCTTTGGCATTTTTACTTTTTTTGATTGCTGGTTTTGCTGAAACCAATAGAACACCTTTTGATTTACTTGAACATGAAGCAGAATTAGTTGCTGGCTATGCGACTGAGTATTCAGGTATGAGATGGGGAATGTTTTTTATTGGAGAATATGCCAATTTATTTACTATTTGTTTTTTAGTCTCTTTGGTATTTTTAGGCGGTTTCAATGATTGGGGATTTATTCCAGGAGGACTTGCTATTATTTTAAAAGTAATGTTCTTAATCTTTTTATTTTTATGGACAAGAGCTTCATGGCCTCATATTAGACCAGATCAATTGATGTGGTTGTGTTGGAAAGTACTAATGCCTTTAGCTGTATTAAATATACTCTTAACGGGTGTGATTGTGATGATAGGATTATAAAATGAATGTGGAAGATTTTAAAAACAGAAATGTAGGGCAGGGCTCTTATGTAAATGTTAAACAAGATGAATATCCGGAAACTCCTTGGGCTGAATTTAAACAAGTGTTTAAACGCTCACTTAAAGGAGAGCTTTTAGGTGGTTTGAAAATCACGTTTATTATGATGAAAGAAGCCTTATTTAACAAACAAATGCATACCGTGCAATATCCTGCTGAAAAACTTCCAATAGGTCCACGATACAGAGCAGTGCACAAATTATTAGCACTGTTAGAATCAGGGGAAAACAGATGTATTGGTTGTGGTTTATGTGAAAAGATTTGTATTGCTGATTGTATTAGATTGGATACAAAAATTGATGAAAACTCAAGAAAAGAAGTATTAGAATTTTCTATTAATTTTGGACGTTGTATTTTTTGTGGGTATTGTGCTGAGGTTTGTCCTGAGTTAGCTATTGTTCATGGGGAGAGGTATGAAAATGCCAGTGAACAGCGTGCCCATTTTGTTCTAAAAGAAGATATGGCAACACCCTTGGATAAACTTATTTTCCAAAAAGAATACGATGGTTTTGGTGCTGTTTCACCAGATGCAGACAAAAGAGTTAAAAAAACTCCTTTGTTTTACTAGGATAAATTATGTACGAAATTATTGCTTTTTATTTATTTTCTTTTTTATGCGTAGGGATGTTTTCTATTACGGTAACTACTAATAATGTTTTATACGCTTTGTCTTCATTAGCAGCTGGAATGATATTTATTTCTGCTTTTTTCTTTATTTTAGATGCTGATTTTTTAGGGGTGGTTCAAATTGTTGTTTATACAGGAGCTGTTATGGCTTTATATGCTTTTGGAATGATGTTTTTTGATTCTTTGTCTGGCATTGATGAAAAAATATCCAATCCTCGTTTAGTGTTTGCCTTATCTGGACTTATTGCTTTATGTATTGTACTTATTTTTTCTTTTCCTTTAATTGATGTGGGAATAGTAGCCCATGCGCCTGTTCATCCTTCATGGGGGAATACTCAAGATGTAGGAATCGTATTGTTTACTAAGTATTTGGTGGCTTTTGAAGTAGCTGCTGTTATGTTGTTAGTAGCAATGATTGGTGGAATTATTTTAGCTGGTAAAAAAATGGATATTTCTTATTCGTCTTTAAGTGAAGATGAAATTACAAGCTTAGAAAAAAAGGATGAAAAATGACCTTGAATGCTTATTTGATTTTATCAGCTTTGCTTTTTTGTATTGGCTTATTTGGAGTACTTAGAAGAAAAAATCTTTTAATGCTCTTTTTTTCTACTGAAATTATGCTAAATGCATGCAATATTGGTTTTGTTGCAGTATCGCGACATTATGGAGATTTAACCGGTCAAATGTTTTCTTTTTTTATCGTTGCAATTGCTGCATCTGAAGTTGCTATTGGTTTGGGTTTGTTAATCCTTTGGTTTAAAAAGAAAAATTCTATTGATTTAGACTCACTTACTAAGATGAAAGGTTAAGATGGAAATTTTTGTTTATCTTGCACTGTTTTCACCTCTTGTAGGTTCTTTAGTCGCAGCCTTGTTTGCAATGAAAAAGAAAGTTTTATTTACAGGGATTTTTACTTCTTGTCTTTTGGGAATTTCTACACTTTCTTCTTTTTATTTATTGTATTTTATTTTTACAACAAATGAAGTAATCCAAGTAGAATTAATGCAATGGATTAATATTGGGAATATAAATGTTTCTTTTTCTTTTGTAGTAGATTATATTTCTGTTGTAATGATGTGTGTAGTTACGTTGGTATCAACCATGGTACATATTCATTCTATTGGTTATATGGAAGATGATAAGGGTTTTAACAGGTACTTTTCTTATTTAAGTGCTTTTGTATTTTCTATGCTTGTTTTAGTGATGTCTGATAATTTTTTGGGTTTATTTATAGGCTGGGAAGGTGTTGGTTTATGTTCTTGGTTACTTATTGGTTTTTGGTATCACAAAGACTCTGCTTCTTGGGCAGCAAATGAAGCATTTATAATGAACAGAGTGGCTGATTTGGGAATGTTAATAGCAATCTTTTTGATTTTTTGGAATTTAGGTTCTTTAAATTATGATATTGTTTTTGCTAATATTTCTACTTTAGATATAGAAACTATAAGTTTAATAGGAATATTTTTATTTATAGGAGCTATGGGTAAATCAGCACAATTTCCTTTTCATACTTGGTTGGCTGATGCAATGGAAGGACCAACTCCTGTATCTGCCCTTATTCATGCTGCTACTATGGTAACAGCTGGAGTTTATTTATTAGTACGTTGTAATGAGATTTATGTATTAATACCTCATATAGGTTATGCAATTGCTTGTTTGGGAGCTTTTGTTGCTATTTTTGCAGCCTCAATGGCTTTAGTACATAATGATATGAAAAAAATCATTGCGTATTCAACGCTTTCACAATTGGGATATATGTTTGTAGCTGCTGGATTAGGCGCTTATTGGGTAGCTTTATTTCATCTTGTTACTCATGCTTTTTTCAAATCAGTTCTGTTTTTAGGTGCGGGAAATGTTATGCATGCTATGCACAATGAATTAGATATTAGAAAAATGGGTGGTTTGTATAAACAAATGAAAAGTACCGCAATAATCATGATTATTGCTTCAATTGCACTTGCAGGAATTTATCCTTTAGCCGGTTTTTTCTCAAAAGATAAAATTTTAGAAGCAGCTTTTAATGCAGATGCCACATTTATTTGGTTTGTATTATGGAGTGGTGCATTTATGACTGCTTTTTATTCTTTTAGATTGATTTTTAAAGTCTTTTTTGGAAAAGTTTCTTATGATGTAGATACGTTAAAGCCTCATGAAACACATAACTATGTTTTGGCTTCCATGCTTCCTTTAGTTATTTTAGCTGTTATATCAGGTTGGTTTGAACATAGTTTTGAGACTTTTGTTACGAATCAATTGCCATCTTGGGCTGCTTTAAACATGGAACACTCTACGGCACTTATTTTAATTTTAATTACTTCTTTTGTGGCTCTTATGGGAATATTCTTTGCTTGGTTTAAATACATTAAACAAGATGGTTTTTCATCTTCTTGGGAAAATAATTTTATGTATAAAATATTAAAAAATCAATATTATGTGCCTTGGTTTTATGAGAATATTATTTGTAAATCGTATTTGTATTTATCTAAAATAGCGTATAAACAAGTGGATTTAAAAATAATTGATGCTTTTGTTGATGGTATTGCCCATTTTATTTATTCAAGTGGAAAAGAAGCCAGAATTGTACAAAAAGCTTCTTTATCTTCTTCTTTAAAAGTTATGACTATAGGAATACTTGTGTTATTTATTTTTGCTGCTGTTATTTTTTTTAAGAAGGTGATATAAATGGATTACATTTTATCAATACTAATATTTTTCCCAGCCCTTGCTGCTCTTATTGGAATTTTGGTTAAAAAAGATTCTATTTTTATCTATGGTCTTATAGTTACTGGTTTAGAATTAGTTTTATCCTTGATTTTATATTCACTTTTTGATGTCCATGAAGCACAAATGCAGTTCATAGAAGAATATGCGCTTATTCCTTCTTATGGTATTTCTTATCTTGTAGGAATTGATGGTATTTCTTTATTTTTAGTGATTATGACTACTTTTATGAGTTTTATTTCTTTACTTGCTTTAAATGAGAAAAAAGACTTAAAACAATTAATTCTTACTGTTTTATTTTTAGAAATGACAATGGTTGGAGTGTTTTTAGCGCTTGATGCAATTGTCTTTTATCTTTTTTGGGAATTATCACTTGTTCCTATGTTATTTATAATTGGTGTTTGGGGTGGGAAACAACGAATTTATGCCTGCATTAAATTTTTCTTATATACCTTCTTAGGTTCTATGATTATGCTTGTTGCAATGTTGTATTTGGGATATATTTATTATGCAACCACAGGTATTTGGAGTTTTTCTTTACTTGATTGGAATTTGCTTTTATTGCCTTTTGATATGCAGTTATGGTTATTTGTAGCCTTTTTTGCAGGTTTTGCAGTAAAAGTACCTATGTTTCCTTTCCATACATGGTTGCCTTATGCTCATGGACAAGCACCAACCATTGGGTCTGTACTTCTAGCTGCAGTGTTATTAAAAATGGGAACTTACGGTTTTATTCGTTTCTCTCTTCCTTTGTTTCCTGATGCCAGTGTTTATTTTATGATACCTATGGCTATTTTAGCTCTTATTGCTATTATTTATACTGCTATGTTGGCCTACGCTCAAGAAGATATGAAACAAGTTATTGCTTATTCTTCAGTTTCACATATGGGTGTTATTATTTTAGGAACTTTTGCTTTAAATGTTGAAGGAATAGGGGGATCAATATTTTTAATGATTTCTCATGGTTTGGTTTCAGGGGCACTGTTTATGTTAGTAGGAATGTTATACGATAGGCGTCATACTAAAATGATAAGTGAATTTGGAGGCTTAGCATCTGTCATGCCTAAGTTTGCAGTTATTTTTGCTTTAATGTTAATGGCAAGTGTGGGATTGCCTCTTACAATTGGTTTTGTAGGAGAGTTTTTATCTCTTTTAGGGTTTTTTAAGGTCTCACCTATAATAGCTTCTTTAGCAGGTCTTACTATTATTTTAGGCGCTGTTTATATGTTGGTTATGTATAAAAGTGTATTCTTTGGAAAACTTGATAATAAAAAGAATGAAAAATTAATTGATATTAATAAAAACGAAGTTTTGGCTTTACTTCCTTTATGTTTCTTAGTTGTTCTCTTAGGTATTTTTCCTAAAATTATTTTAACACCTGTGAATACAAGTGTTAATGAGCTTGTTAATATTATGGAAATTAAAGCGGTAAAACAAAGCAGTAAAGATACATTAAGAATAATTAATGTGATAGGAGGTAAATAATGAATCCGAATATTCCTTCTGTTGTAATTGATTTTGCAGAATTAAACTTTGCCAGTTTATTACCTATGATTATTGTTATTGTAGGAGCTTTAAGTATTTTATGTATAGATTTATTTACAAAAAAAACAGATAAATCTTTATATATAATTTTAAGTGTTTTGTTTTTACTTATGGCTTTGGGCTCTATTATTGGGTTCTCAGGACCTGTGCGTGGAATGTTTGATTTAATGTTGATTGATGGAATAGCTGTTTTAGCTCAAATCATTATATTAATATCCTCTGTGTTTTTTGTCCTTTTATATTTAAATAAAATGCACTTTCATGAAACACAATATCCAGAGTATTTTGCCCTGTATTTATTTGCCGTAGCTGGGTTTATGTTTATGGTAAGCACTGATTCTTTGATTTTAATTTTTGTGGGACTTGAGACCTCCTCTATGGCTTTATATACCATGATAGCAATGCATAACAGACACAATGCTATAGAAGCGGCCATCAAGTATTTCACGATGGGCGCTTTAGCTACTGCTTTTTTTGCTTTTGCTTCTATGATTTTTTATGCTCTTACAGGAAGTGTTGAGCTTAGTATTATTTCTGATGTTTTGGTTGAGTCCGGTTTTGAAAATTATGCTTTTGTAATTGTTGGGGTTATTTTTATGGTGGGGGCTTTAGGTTTTAAACTCTCACTTGTTCCTTTTCATGCTTGGGTTGCAGATGTGTATCAAGGAAGTTCAGCAGCTCTCGCTGGTTTTATTTCCATTGTTCCAAAAGTAGCAGGTTTTGTTGTAGCTTTACGATTCTTTGAGATTTTTGTAGCTGCACGTGATCCTTATGTAGAAGCTATTTTATACGTGATTGTTGTTTTAACCATGACTATTCCAAATATTCTTGCTTTATTGCAAAAAGACTTAGCACGAATGTTGGCGTATTCTTCTATTTCTTCTGCTGGTTTTGTTATGAGTGCTATTTTAATTGGAACGACACAAGCAACACAAGCAATGTTTTTGTATTGGATTTTATTTTTTGTAGTTAATTTGGGAGTTTTTGCTTTGCTTTGGGTTATGAGAAATAAAGATTATGAAAATTATGAATCCGATTATTCTTATGAGCGATATGCTGGATTAGTTAGAAGTTCAAAATATACTGCAATTTTGATGGCTTTATTTATGCTTTCTTTAGCAGGTCTTCCCCCTTTGGCAATCTTTTGGGGAAAGATGTATTTAATTGGAAGTGCTATTAATTCTGGCATGATATATTTAGCTGTAATTATGGTTTTAAACTCTGCTATTGCCGTTTATTATTATTTACGACCCATAGTAGTAATGTTTTTATTAGAGCCTAAGGATGAAAAAAAGAAAGTTTTAAATAACTCTTCAAAAGCTTTGCGTTTTGTCTTAACTACTTGTGCTATTTTTACTTTGTTAAGTATTTTTTTAATAGAACCTTTATTAAATATTATTTTATATTATGTTCAAAGTTCAGGTTTCTAAATAGTGCCCTTTTAAGTTAGAAGTGCACTTATAGTCTAAAAACGATACTTAGAGTTTCCACTAAAGAATTATTGAAAATTATCTCATTTAGAGTTTATGCCCAAGAATCTTTAGTGACCTATTCTTTAAGAGATTTTGAATATGTATAATTTCTGTTCTTAATATTTTATCAAACGTACTATAATTTTTGCACTTCTAATGTTATCTCACTTATATATAAATTATAAGTCTACACACTAACTACATGTAAGTCTACACATTAATTACACATAAGTCTTCACTTTAATTACACATAAATTCTATATAATCAATATATAAAAAAAGGATACACATGAAAAAGATTACAAAAACTTTATTAGGAATAAGTGCAATGTTATTGCCTCTCTCATTAATGGCCGGAGAAATTAAATATTCTCAAAATCAGGAAAGCGTTATTTCAAAAGGTCTCAGTTTTAATATTACTGGAACAATAAATAAAAAACCCATGAAAGGTTTATATGGTACTTGGAGTATTGATGGAAAAGATCTTTGGGTTGATAAACACACCTTTATTTCAAACCCTGAAAAAATAAAAACAGGAGATAAGATTAGTGTACTAGCGAATAATCAATATGGAAAACTTTTTGCAATAAGAATAAATTAAAAGAGGATATAAAAATGATTTAAGTTTTTAAAATCTTCATTGACTTAATAATTATTTATACTTTATTAAGTAAATAATATGTAAAATTGAGGTAATAATTACTTCAATTTTACTCCAAGTTAAAAAACTATCCTTCCACTAAAAATTAAAACAAATTCTCAAAGATTTTCTCTTTATATTTTTTTTCATGCTTTTATAACTCTTCAATCTAATTTTAATAAAAAAATTAATGCGAATGAATATTTTATAACTCATCAAAAGTAAATTGATAACTTGTTACAATCACAAAAGAATAACAATACCAATAGCTATAAGGAAACACATTGAGAACCATAAGCGTAGCACACTCCCCCGATGCAGATGATATTTTTATGTATTATGCAATTAAATTTGGTTGGGTAAGTCCAAAAGATGCCAAATTTACAAATATTGCAGCAGATATTGAAACTCTTAACCAAGCAACACTAAAAGGAGAGTACGATATTTGTGCTATTTCTTTTGCTTTGTACCCTTTTGTAAAAGAGGATTATGCACTTCTTAAAACAGCTGTTTCTTTTGGAGATGGTTATGGTCCTAAACTTATTAAATTAAAAGGCAAAAAACTTAAAAGAAATTTTAAAGTGGCATTAAGTGGAGAATATACGACCAATGCCCTTTTATTTAAAATAGCTTATCCCAATGCTAAACCTGTGTATATGAATTTTTTAGAAATTGAAGAAGCTGTTCTAAATGGAGATGTAGATGCAGGTGTTTTAATTCATGAATCAATTTTAACCTATGATGATAAATTAGAAGTTGAAAAAGAGATGTGGGATATTTGGCAAAACCTTGCTGGAAAAGATTTACCTCTTCCTTTAGGTGGAATGTGCTTAAGAAGATCCCTTCCTTTAGCTCATGCTATTAATTATGAAAATACATTAATAAAAGCGGTAATAGTTGGAAATAAAAATAAAGCATTATTGTCTCGAATGTTAATGGACGAAGGTTTAATTAGAGTAGATGCGCCAACACTTGATAAATACCTTGATTTATATGCGAATGATGATTCCGTAGAAATGAGTGATTTACAATTAAAAGCCTTGGATAAACTCTTTGAACTTGGGTTTAAACATGGTTTTTATGAGAACTTATTAAAAAGTAAAGAGTTTTTAATTCCTTGTGAATATGAAGAATTAAGAGCACAATAAGATGAATGAGAGTAAAAATTATTTTAAAGAAATTGATTTCTCTCGTTATACTTCTATAAAAATTGGACCCAAAGCCCAAGTACTTGTAATAAATGAAATAAATACTTATGATGATTACAAGATATTTGGATTGGGAAACAATGCTTTAATTTCATCCACTCATCCAAAATTTGCAATTTTAGGCGAAAACTTTGCTTATATCAAAGAAAAAGACAAGCTATTATATGTAGGTTGTGCGACAAAATCAGCAAAACTATTACATTATGCTAAAAATAATAATATAAAAAATATGGAATTTTTAGGAAAACTACCTGGAAATATGGGTGGTTTGGTAAAAATGAATGCAGGTTTAAAAGAGTGGGAGATATTTAATTATATTCATTCTATTAAAACACAAAGTGGTTATATTAAAAAAGAAGACATTCTCTACTCTTATAGACATACAAATATAAATGAAATTGTCTATGAAGTAGTTTTTAATATTGAAGCTGGTTTTTCAAAAGAACAAGCAGAGCTTTTTAAAAATATGAGAGACAATCAACCCCAAACACCAAGTGCGGGCTCTTGTTTTAAAAACCCTAAAAACGACAGTGCTGGACGATTAATTGAAGCTGTAGGTTTAAAAGGTTTTGAGCATGGAGGTATGAGTTTTTCTATTAAACACGCCAACTTTTTAGTGAATAATAATAAAGGAACATACGAAGAAGCCAGATATTTAATTAATTTGGCGAAAGAAAAAGTAAAAAAAGCCTTTAATATTACTTTAGAAGAAGAAATCATTACTTACAATTAGTTCACAAAACGGTAAAAAGTACAATTATTAGCTTCTTTTATATAATATTTTCATATTAATTTGCCAAGATTAAGTATTTTTAAATTTAATATGTTAGAATTCACTCAAAAATATTTTAGAGGTAAGTAATACGTGAAAAACTTAGTTATCGTGGAATCACCCGCAAAAGCAAGAACAATATCAAAATTTTTAGGCTCTGACTATACGGTTATGGCATCTATGGGACATGTAAGAGATTTACCTAAGTCTAAATTAGGCTTTGACCCCGAAGATAATTTTAAACCTCAGTACCTAATATCAACAGATAAGAGAAAAGTTATTGCTGATTTGAAAAAACAAATAACAAAAGAAACTGTTATTTACCTAGCGGCCGATGAGGATAGGGAAGGTGAAGCAATCGCTTGGCACCTTATTCCTGCTTTAAAAATCGAAAAAAACCCTTTAAAACGAATTGTTTTTCACGAAATTACAAAAAAAGCAATTATGGAAGCCTTGGAAAACCCAAGAGAAGTTGATCAAAACTTAGTAGATGCCCAACAAGCCAGAAGAATTTTAGACAGGGCTGTTGGATATGAACTTTCTCCTTTAATTTGGAAAAAAGTTAGATACGGTTTGAGTGCGGGAAGAGTACAAAGTGTTGCTGTTAAAATAATAGTTGATAGAGAAAATGAAATAAAAGCTTTTGATCCTATTGAATATTGGAAAGTAAGAGCAGACTTATTAAATCCAAGTTTAAAAGCAGAGCTTGCAAAAGACAATGGAAAAGTATCAAAAATAAAAAATGAAGAAGAAGCTTTAGTGATTGAAAAATCAGTAAAAGAAGGAATCTTTGAATTAGTAGATATTGAAGAAAAAGAAAGCAAAAGAAACCCTGCCGCTCCTTTTACCACATCTACGATACAACAAGAAGCCAGTAGGAAACTTGGATATTCGGTAAAACAAACCATGATTATTGCTCAACAACTTTATGAAGGGAATGTCGGAACTATTCCAAATCATACAGGCGGATTAATTACGTATATGAGAACAGATTCTTTAAACTTATCTACACTTGCTACAAGTGATGCTAAAAAAGTAATTGATGCTGAATACGGAAAAGAATATTCACTTGACACGCCTAGAAAATACAAGTCAAAAGCAAAAGGGGCACAAGAAGCCCATGAAGCTATTAGACCTGTAAACTTGGCTTTAAAACCTTCCCAAATTAGAGAGTTTGTAGATAATTCACAATACAAATTATATTCATTAATTTGGAAAAGAACATTAGCAACACAAATGGCTGCAGCTAAAATTGCTAATACTACGTATAAAATAGAAGCGGGGGCAAATAAAGAGTATGAATTTCAAGTAAAAGGTCAAAGAATTATTTTTGCTGGATTTATGAAAACCTATACAGAAGGCAGTGATAATCCAGATACTGCATTAGATTCCAGTGAAAAGATTTTACCCAATGTAAGTGTTGGTACTATTTTACCTTTAGAAGAATTGATTTGTGAACAATTATTTACTAAACCTCCTGCTCGATATACAGAAGCTTCTTTGGTTAAAAAACTAGAAAGTGAAGGAATTGGAAGACCATCTACTTATGCTCCTACCATTTCTACTATTCAAACACGAGAATATGTTGTAAAAACAGAAGATAAAAAACTAATACCTACACCAACAGGTGAAATTGTAAACTCTTTTTTAAGTGATCATTTCTCTGATATTATTAATTTAGGTTTTACTGCAAAAGTAGAAGAACAATTTGATGATATTGCAGAAGGAAAAATTGCTTGGCAAGATGTGCTTCGAAATTTTTATGGGGATTTCAAAAAAACAATTATTGAAAAAGAAGAAACCGTAGAAAAAAGTGATTATTTACAAATAAGAGAAATGGGAACAGATCCAGAATCTGGGAAACCAATGAGTGCTAGAGTAGGAAGATTTGGTCCTTTCATGCAAATTGGAACAAAAGACGATGAAGAAAAACCAAGATTTGTAGCTATTCCAAAAGATTTAAATATGGATACGATTACAAAAGAAGAAGCTTTGTTTTTATTTACACTTCCTCGTGTTGTTGGACTTGATAGCGTAGGGGACGAAATAAAAGCCAATATTGGACGATTTGGTCCGTATTTACAAATAAAAACAAGATATTATTCTTTAAAAACAGATGATCCTTATAAAATTGAATTACCAAGAGCGCTGGAGTTAATTAAAGAATTAGATGAAGCAAAAGCAAAAGCTACTATAAAAGTATTTGAAAAAGAAAAAATTCATGTGTTAATAGGACGTTATGGCGCGTATATTAAACAAGGAAGAAAAAACTTTAAAATTCCAAAAGGTAAAGTAGCGGAAGATTTAAGCTTGGAAGAGTGTGAAGAAATTATTGCAAATGATCCAAAAAGTAAAGGGGCTAAAAAAGCGCCTGCTAAGAAAACTGCAGCAAAAAAAGCTCCAGCTAAAAAAACCGCAGCTAAGAAAACAACTGTAAAAAAAGCTCCAGCTAAAAAAGCTGCTCCTAAAAAAACAACAGCAAAAACAAGTACAAAAAAAGCTGCTGCTAAAAAAAGCACAAAAGCTACAGACAAATAAACGTAAATATTATGAAAATTGCTGTTTTATCTGATTCTCATTTCAAAACCTCTTATACGAAAGAGGTTTTGGATTTTTTAAAAGACTTAGACGCTACTTTTGTAATACATGCAGGAGATTTGTGTTGCGAAGAAAATTTAGCGCTTTTAGAAGAAAATAATTTGCCTTATGTTAGTGTATTTGGAAACAATGATTCTTCATTGCAAAGAATTGCGCATAAATATAATATTAAGAGTGAACCTTATTATTTTAAGAAAAGTGATATTACTTTTAAATTAATGCATATGCCTTATTATATGTCACCTGATTGTGATATTGTAATTTATGGACATACACATATTTTTAAAAGTGAATATATAAACAATACTTTATTTCTTAACCCTGGTGAAGTATGTGCAAGAGAAAAACCACTTATTGAATGTGTTTTATTAGAAGTAAACGACAAAGAATACATTGTTGATTATTATTCTAAAAATATAAACGAAACAATTTATAGAAAAGAGAGAAAAAACTATGAGCGAAAATAAAACTATATTTTTATGTGCTATTTCTAATATTGAAAGTGGTACCTGTAATGAAGACTGTAAATTTTGTACACAAAGTGTACGATATAAAGCGGATATAGAAAGATATAAAAGAAAAGAAATAGAACAAATAGTATCTGATGCAAAACAAGCAAAAGCGAATCAGGCCAATGGGTTTTGTTTAGTAACCGCGGGAAAAGGGCTTACCAAAAAACGATTAGCTTTTGTATGTGAAGCTTTAAGAGCTGTAAAAAAAGAAAATTTAGGACTTATCTTAATTGCCTGTAATGGAACGGCTAATATAGAGCAGTTAGAAGCGTTAAAAGAAGCAGGTGCGGATGCTTATAATCATAATTTAGAAACATCAAGGGATTTTTATCCTGAAATTGTTACAACCCATACTTGGGATGAAAGATATGAAACATGTCAAAATGTTAATAAAGTAGGTTTGCGTTTAGTTTGTGGCGGAATTTTCGGTTTAGGTGAATCACAAGAACAACGAATCTCTATGCTTGAATCCATTGCTTCTTTAAATCCAAGAAATGTTCCTATTAACTTTTTTCACCCCAATAAAGCTCTGCCTTTAGTGGAAAATTCTGTTACAAGGGAAGAAGCGTTTAAACTAATTGAGTTAACAAGAAAAATGGTTCCTAATGCTGAGAAGATTATGGCAGCAGGAGGGCGAGAATTAATGTTTGGTGATGAACAATACAAAGTTTTTGATCATGGTGTGAATGCTGTTGTTGTTGGAAACTATTTAACGACAAAAGGAAAATCTGCCTATGAAGATATAAAATCAATAGAAGATTTAGGATTTAAAATCATTAACGAGTGCATGGCCAAGGCATAAAATGAACGATGAAATCCTAATAATATTTTCAATATCATTTATTATTTTTGCTTCTCCTTTATTATCAAGGATTACAAAAATACCTACTATTCCTATTGAAATTATTTTAGGTGCTTTATTCGCGGCATTTTCATTAATACATGAACATGCTTTATTTGAGCAAGTAGCAGAACTTGGATTTTTATATCTCATGTTTTTAGCAGGGCTGGAAGTTGATTTAAAAACCCTGGTTACTGTTCCTAAACGTATACTAAAAAAAGCCATACTTTATAATATTCTTCTGTTTTCTATGAGTTTTATGATTACTTTATATTTAGACTTAAGTAAAATATTTATTGTTATCTTGCCACTTATTTCTATTGGTGTTTTAGCAGCACTTAAAAAAGAATATGGAGATACTCCCTGGATTAAACTTTCTATTCTTGTGGGGATTATTGGAGAAGTGATATCTATTTTTGCATTAACAACTGTGGCAGCTGGTTTGGAACTCGGTTTTGGTTGGGAATTTATAAAAACTATGTTTTTATTTATTGTTTTCCTTATTGCTTTATTATTGGTATATAAAGTTTTTCATAATCTTATTTGGTGGTTCCCACAAATAAAAGCCTATTTAATGCCTGAAAATGATCATGAAGAACAAGATATTAGAGTCTCTATGGCAATATTTTTTGTAATGATAGCAGTAATGATATATTTACAATTAGAAGTGGCTTTTGGTGCTTTTATTGCAGGTACTTTTGTTACTACATTTTTTGCAGAACACAATAAGTCTTTACCTACAAAATTAGAACATTTTGGTTTTGGATGGTTGGTGCCTATATTTTTCGTAAGTGTTGGTTCTTCTTTTGATTTATCTGCTCTTTTTGATGATACTTTGGTTGAAAAAGCCTTCTTAATTACATTTACTATGATATTAATGCGCGTAATAGCATCTACGCTCTTCATTAAAGAGCTTGGATCTGATAAGTTCATCTTATTAGCCTTATCTCATTCTATGCCTTTAACACTACTTATTGCAGTTGCTACACTTGCTTATCATAATCACTCTATTACAGAGTTTTGGTATTTTGCTTTTATTTTAGCATCTATTCTTGAAGTGTTAGTTGTTATGATTGTAATTCGTATTTATTCTAATATATTGAAGAAGAAAATTATTTAAGAGAAAGAAGTGAGTGATTTTTTTGCTTAGTAATAAAATATATGCTAGGCATATATTTTATTGATTTTTTGTAATACTTACAATATTTTCATTGTAATTAACTTCATACATAGAGGGATTGTTTTCTAAAGAAATAACTACTCTAAAATAATTCTCTTTTTTATGATTACCAATAACAATTTGTTTAAAATTTGCATTGTTTATAGTTTTTCTTTTTGTGTAAAATTTAAGATTAGAAGCTCTAAAATCTAAAATAATTTTATTCTCTTTTTCAATAGTAAATTTTTTAAATACTTTGTATTTTCCTGAGTCAATATCAATTGAAGTATTATCGTATTGAATATTTACAAAATCAAGGGGATTGTACATTGTTTTTTCATCTGGAATATCCATACGTTTTTTAACATAAACAATTTCTTGCATTGTTTTTTCGGGCATTTTTACTTTTTGAAGTTCTTCAATGTCTTTTTGCATTTTTAGTGTTTTATGTAAAATTGCATTAATACTTTCATCATTCATAGTATTCGTTTTTCTGTGAGACATTTTTTTCATAGGTTTTTTAGACATTTTGTCTTCACTCATTTTTTTAGGAACCATAGTTATACTGTAAGTAGTTTTTTCTCCTGGAATTTCTAAGGTAGAATCCATATTTTCATATTGATTAGAGTCTTCAGCATTTTTGGTAAAAGCTTGTGGATTCCACTCCCCTTCTTGCATTAAGCGAGCAACTTCTTCTAAATAAGCATCTGTTGGGGCAAAAGGATTTTCTCTCGCAAACAATGTTGAGCTTAATAACAGTAAAAATATAAAATGTTTTTTCATTCTTCTGGCTCCAAGTTTTTTAATTCAAAATACTCTTTTTGTAGTCTTGCATTATCGAACTGCAAGCGCCTTATCTCTTTTTTAAGAAAGGTCCTTTTTTCTTTTAAATTAGAATAAACATCATAAGAGTTAATTCCAAACAATAAGTTTGCCACATGATAGCTTAGAAACAGTGTAATAGCAATAGAAGCTATTACTATTAATGTAAATTTAATTACCTCACTGTTCTTATTTTCTTTTTTTTGCATGATTCAATTATTTAGTAAAGGGAGTTTTTCCTAAATATTGTGCATATGCGATTTCCGCATCAATTTCTAGTAGTCTGTTATATTTGGCAATCCTATCAGATCGTGACGTTGAACCTGTTTTGATTTGTCCACAATTTAAAGCCACTGCAAAATCAGCAATAAAAGTATCTTC